>CALHIC010000538.1 GCA_938030845.1 uncultured Oribacterium sp.
GTAGTGCGTCGCATTGGTAGTGCGGAGGTCACGGGTCCGATTCCCGTCATCAGCTTTTTCTTAACTGCGGAAGACTGGCTTGTTCAGCTTCCGCTGATTTTTTATCAGGGTTTTTCTCATTTTTACAGGAGGGAGTTCGTTATGGAAGCAAAGATTAACGTGGAATATCCCGTAATAGACGTTTTTGCCACCGGGAAAAACATTGAACGTTTACGGAAGGAAAAGGGCTTGAAAGTGAAAGATATTGCCCTTTTTATGGGATTTTTAGAGCCACAGGCCGTGTACAAGTGGCAGCAGGGGAAGGCTTTGCCCAGCTTAGACAATATGTTTGCATTGAGTGTGCTCCTGGAAGTTCCCATGGAGGAGATTTTGGTGAGGAAGTCCGGAGACAGCTTGGAGAAGGACAAGCACCTGGCGGCATAAAATTTATTTTAAGGAATTACAGAAAACTACTCGAAATTTTGAGAAAAATAGGTATAATAGATAGGTTCAGTAAAGAAGCGATTAGTAGGAGTGTGGAATGGAAAACATAATGAAACCAGTCTTGGAAGTGAAAGAGTTTGTAGAGGAGCAGGGATATGCTCGTTTCGTTTGTGATTCTTTAGCAAAGGGAGAGGCTACGGTTCTCGGGAATTCCTTAAGAAGAATTCTGCTTTCTTCTATGCCCGGATCTGCTGTCAGTGAAGTAAAGCTGGATAGTGTCTATCATGAATTTTCTTCTATTCCCGGGGTAAAGGAAGACGTATCCGAAATCATTATGAATTTGAAGAACCTGGCACTTCGCTATACCGGTAGCGGAGAGGAGCCTGTGATGGCCTATGTGGATTACATGGGAGAGGGCGTAGTCAAAGCTTCCGATATTAAGGTGAGTTCCGAAGTGGAAATCATGAATCCGGATTTAGTTTTGGCAACCTTATCCGGTAAGGATGCCAAGATTTACATGGAAATGAAGGTTAGCAAGGGAAAGGGCTATGATGGAGCCAACACCAGAGATCACAGCGATCTTGCTATCGGCGTGATAGCGGTGGATGCGATTTATTCTCCTGTTAAGAAGGTGAATGTCTTCGTAGAAGAGCAGGGCAATACAGAGCGTTTGATTCTGGATGTGACTACCGACCGGACCATGATGCCGGAGGAGGCCGTATCTTTGGCAGCTCGTATCCTACAGACCCATTTGCAGCTCTTTATGCACATGGATACCTCTGCAAAGGAGCAGGGTGCTGCTGTTGCAAATCAGGAGGCAGGAAGAGACGAGTTGAACAAGAGCATTGATGAGCTGGAGCTCAGTGTTCGTTCCTACAACTGCTTAAAGAGAGCGGGAATCAACACGGTGGAAGACCTTTGTGCAAAGACCATGGATGACCTGATGAAGGTGAGAAACATGGGAAGAAAGTCTTTGGATGAGATTTTAAATAAGTTGGAAAGTATGGGATTGTTCCTGTCTTCCAAGGCGGATTAATAGTATGGGCATCGCTTTGCGATGCCCTATTTTTTTAGCTTTTTTTAAAATTCTATGGTATGATAGCGAGGAAAATTTAAGGCCAAGATTCTTGGAGAAGAAAATGGATGGAAAGAAGAAAGCAATTTTGGACTGAGCAAAGGAAGAGGGAATACATCCGGGAGGCTGAGGATAACCTTTTCATTGTGGCGGGCCCGGGGACAGGGAAGACCACCCTTCTTTCAAAAAGAATATTAAATCAGATTATGGGCGGTGAAAGGCTTTCCCATTTTCTTTTGCTGGCCTTTACGGATGAAGCGGTTGCGGAATTTAAACAAAAGATAAAGAAACATTTGTATCGGGAAATTGCGATTAACAAAGAAATGAGTCATCGTTTAAAGCGAAAGGTATATGGCATTGACAGTATGCATATCACCACTTTCCGAGACTTTTGCCTCTATGTTATTCATGTAAAGGAGCATTTTCAGAAAGCTTGGAAGAGGGAACAGTACATCGGAGAGGTGGAAAAAAATGCCTGCCTACAGGAAATCAGAAAAGCAGTGCAAAAATCTACGGAACTTAAGTCTACGGAATCAGAATATTCTTTTATGCCTTTGGAGGAACAATGCTATAGAATATTGAAAGAGAATCCCAAGCTTCTGCAGATTTTACGACGGGATTTTACCAAGATTTACGCGGATGAATTACAGGATTTGAACCAGACCCAGCTGGACATTCTTCTCCTTCTGTCCACGGATAAGAAGGGGAAAATGCGGCATAATTGCCTCTTTATGGTGGGTGATCCCAGACAAACCATCTATCAGGAGGAAGAAGCGGAACGACAGGTTTTCTTCCAAATGAAGCGGCGCATGGAGAAAAAGCGGAATGTGAAGGTCCTCTACCTCAATGAGAATTATCGTTCCAATGCGGAGTTGGTGGAATGGATTAATCGACATTTTCGGAAGAGAATGCCCGCCTATCATGATATGAAGGCTTGCCAAAGGCCCGAGTTTTTGCAAAATTCTCCTCTCCACGGTGTTTTCCACTATCCTTCGGAAAAGGATAGTCTAAGAGCTCTACAGGATTTGATGGGGAAACTGTTAAAGTCTTATCCGGATTTACGAGACAGAGATTTTCTGATTTTATCCAATGACAAGGAGAAAGAAGCGGATTACAAAGAAGTCTTGAAACCCTTTGGCTTTTCGGAAGCTTCGTTGGATCATATAGTTTTGGATGCCCATGCTGCCAAGGGCTTAAATTCGAATATTGTGATTTTGATGGAAACCGGCGGAAACAGCTGCGCGGAAGCCAGATCCAAGTATACCAGTTTGGAATATGTGGCAGTAACAAGAGCAAAGCATGCCCTCATTTTCCTGGAAGGAAAAGGGGAGGAGCAGTGGTTTTGCGATAGTCTTTACAATATGGAAGAGCTAAAAGAAATCCCCTTTCCGGAGCCTTAGCTTCCCTGTAGCCTTTAGGGCCGGGCGCTTAGGATAGGAAGAGGGGATTTTTTATTTTTAACCACGACTGTTTAGGAAAGACAAGAAATTGTGAATGCAAGCTTTAAGCTATGAGCTAAAGTATAAGCTGTTTAAGCCTTGGAAAGAAGTATAAGCTGGAAGGCGTGATACGCCAGATTCAGCGGTTCAGGCAGAAATTTATCCACCAAAGCTTCAATAATGACTTCAGTGCCAAGCTTCTGCTTTAACTTCGGATTCATCTTCTTATTCCCGCGAAATTCCTGAACAATTTCCTGACTGGAAGGGAGAAGATGAACATAGATACTATCCTGCTTGGGAAGCTGTTCTGCCAGAAAACGGACATTGCTATAGGGAATCTTACGAAGGCTTTCTAAAATTGACTGTTTAGAGCCTTTAAAAAAAATTCGAATGCCTGATGTTGCAGGATAAATCTGAATTCCGCAAATCTGGGGGTGACTGGCTAATATTTGACTTAAGATTTCTTCCTCCTGAGAAGTAATCCGGCTTACTCCTAAACGAATTCGGAAGGAAGCATCATTTTCATGGACTAACTGATAAAACATGGAAATTTTTTTCTCCTTTTCATTGCTGATTCTATGGACTCTATACTATAAAAATAGTTTGTTACAACTAAGTGTCTTTTGTATTATACCCTAATTTTAGATTTCTGCACTAAAAAGACAAGACATTTCTTTTTTCCTTTAGATTTTTACATTCCTTTTAGAATTTTTTTCTAAAGAATTGAAATACAAAGCCTGGTTTTTGTGCTATAGTTTTGCCATTGCTTAAGTCTGATGATTTAAAATGGAAATCAAGGATGGATACGAGAAAAGAAAGGAAAAGGATGAACATGAGGGAAGTACAAAACATTATTATTGGATTTGGTAAGGCCGGAAAAACATTGGCAGGCTATCTGGCTAAAAAGGGGGAGAAGACGGTTTTAATCGAGGAAAATCCCCTTCGTTATGGAGGTACCTGCATTAACGTGGCTTGTATTCCTTCAAAGTCTTTAGAGAATAGCGCCAGAGAGTCCGCTGCACTGGGGGGAGAATTCTCCGAGAAGGCGGAGCGTTATCAGAAGGCTATTGAGGAGAAGAGAAGACTGACCCATTTCCTGAGAGGAAAGAATCTGGAAAAGGTACAGGGGGCCGGTGTGGAGGTCATTGACGGCAGAGCCTCTTTCCTGGATGAACACCGTATTCTGGTGGAAAGTGCTAAAGGAGATGAGGAAATCCGGGGAGAGCGTATCTTTGTTAACACCGGAGCTAAGACCATTATCCCAAAGATTGCCGGAGTAGAAAGCTCTAAGAGAGTATATACCAGTGAAAGCATGATGGAGTTGGATACTCTGCCTAAAAACCTTGTGATTATCGGCGGGGGCTATATCGGCTTGGAGTTTGCCTCCTACTATCAAAACTTCGGTTCTACTGTGACCATCTTGCAGGATAGCAACGACTTCATCCCCAGGGAAGACCGGGAAATGGCTAAGGCTATCGAGGAAAATATGGAAAAAATGGGGATTACCCTGTGTAAGGGTGTAACTGTACAGGAAATTCAGGATCAGGAAAAGGAAAGCTTGATTCTCTTCCAGCAGGGCGGAGAGGGGAAGACCATTACCGCAGATGCCATCCTTGTGGCAACAGGAAGAAAGCCAAACGTAGAGAACCTGGCGTTGGAAAAGGCAGGTCTTTCCTTGACAGAAAGAGGAGCCATTCCTGTGGATTCTTCTTTAAGAACAAAAGTACCTCATATCTTCGCTATGGGAGACGTGACCGGAGGAATGCAGTTTACCTATATTTCTTTGGACGACTTCCGCATTGTAAAGGCAGCTTTAGAGCAGGAAGCTAAGGGAGAGGGAACTGCTCTTCGCAGTACGGAAAACAGAGGGGCTATCCCCTACTCCGTATTCCTGACGCCGGCATTTTCCAGAGTGGGTATTACGGAGGAAGAAGCAAAGGCACAGGGCAAGCAGTATCGAGTAGCAAAGCTTCCGGTAGCGGCTATTCCCAAGGCTCAGGTTTTGCGTCAGACCGCCGGTCTGCTGAAGGTGATTATCGAAGAAGGAAGCAATCTTATCTTAGGTGCTCATCTTTATTGTCCGGAAAGCTATGAAATGATTAACCTGATTAAGCTGGCTATGGATCAGAAGATTCCTGCAAATGTGCTGGCGTCTCAGATTTATACACATCCTACGATGACAGAAGCTTTTAACGATCTTCTGGGGTAAGTGATTGCTGTATTCATTATAAAGATTTGCTCTGATGACGTATGGTCTGTAGTGGGGCACGCTCCCGCTAACTTCGCCTTCGTATTTAGTCCTGTTCTTCGGCAATATATTCTAAATATTCTTCCTCGGTGGCGAAACGCATGATTTGTGTACCGACCTTTGCAACATAGCTATAATTTTCGTAATACATAAGGAACCTCCTGATATTATGAATGAAAAAGGAATGAAGGGGTAAAGAAAGAGGAAACTTCGAAGGGAGTTTCTTTTTTCTTTTAAAGATGTTCTCGGAATGCTTTAGACATCTT
>CALHIC010000539.1 GCA_938030845.1 uncultured Oribacterium sp.
TCTTGCACCTTGTATTTATCTAAATCCTCCAAGCCGATATTACGAAGAACACCCATGACAAGACTCTGATAATCCGGAATATAAGTGGAAGTAATTTCTCCCAAGATGATGATATCATAGTCCTTGATACATACTTCTGCCGCAATTCTTGCCTTCTTATCATGTGCAAGAATATCGGTTACGATGGCATCGCTGATTTGGTCACAGATTTTGTCCGGGTGTCCATTAGATACTTGTTCTGATGAAAATAACATATTACTCCTTTCGCTGCCTGCTCGGCAATACATCAATGAACGCTAAATGCGTGAGAATTATGACAATTAAAAAAACCATTGGGCGAGGCCAATGGTTCATATCAAATCTTATTGATCGAAACAACTGCTTCGCTCAGGTTAGCACCTTCCGTTTCCGGGGTTGCTGCGGCTTCTTAGCTCCTATGTAGCTCCACCGACTCTGAATAAGTTATGAAATTTTGTTCTGTTATACTAACAAAGAGAAGCGTAAAATGCAAGGAAAAGTTCGGGAGAAGAATATAAAAAAATAATAAATTTAAGTTTTCTTTACTTTCCGGGAAGAATGAGATATAAGAGAGGACACGGCTTTGCCGATGTAAGATAAAAGGTAATAAGAAAAATAATACTGTCAAAAGGAAAACAAATGGGGTTTACCGATATTGCATAAAGCATTATCAGAAAAAAATCATGATAGAAAAGGGAAAAGAACATACCGGGAGATGAGGAAGGGAACAATATGTTTAAAGCAATAGCATTGGATTTGGATGGAACATTGACCAATTCGGAAAAGAAAGTCAGCGAAAGAAACAAAAAAGCTTTGCAGGCGGCTATCAAGAGGGGCGTCAGCATTATCTTGGCTTCCGGAAGACCGACCTATGGCATGTCCGAGGTTTGGGAGGCTTTAGAGCTGGAGAGATTGGGAGGCTATGTCCTTTCCTATAACGGAAGTCTCTGTATGGATTGTAAGACCAAGGAGGTTTTGTTTGAGAAGACAATTCCCCGGAAGTATTATGCACCTATCGCTCAAGCGGTAAGAGAGGCGGATTTAGGCCTCCTTTCCTATCAGGGGAAGGAGATTGTGACAGAACGACCGGAATTTCCCTATATGGATAGAGAAAGCACCATTAATAAGATGCCCTTTCGAAAGGTAGGGGATTTTCCTAATGCCTTATCGGAGGAAGTTTGTAAACTTCTGGCTTTGGGAGAGCATGAAGATTTGATTCCCTTAAAGGAAAGACTGGAAAAGGAATACGGGGAAGAATTAAGCATCTTCTTTTCCGAACCCTTTTTCCTGGAAATCTGCCCCGTAGGAGTAGACAAGGGAGAATCCTTAAAAAGACTCTTGGAGAAAAAGGGTTGGAAGAGAGAAGAGCTGATGGCCTTTGGAGATGGAGGAAATGACCTGACCATGCTAGAATATGCCGGAAAAGGCATTGCCATGGCCAATTCCCAAAA
>CALHIC010000540.1 GCA_938030845.1 uncultured Oribacterium sp.
GGTGCTCTACATGGTTTAGGCTATGGAGACAATACCAAGGCTGCACTGATTACCAGAGGTATAGCGGAGATTGCAAGGCTGGGACAGGCTATGGGAGGGCATTTGGAGACCTTTGCCGGACTTTCCGGAATCGGCGATCTGATTGTAACCTGTGCCTCCAAGCATTCCAGAAATCGTAAGGCAGGCTTCCTGATTGGAGAAGGACGAAGCTATGAAGAGGCTATGAAGGAAGTAGGCCAGGTGGTAGAAGGAGTTTACGCTGCCAAGGCTGCTTTAGCTTTAGGCGCAAAGTATGGTGTAGACCTGCCCATAGTTCATGAAGTAAACAGGGTATTATTTGAGGGAAAGAACCCGAAGCAGGCTGTAATGGATCTTATGCTTAGAGATAGTCGGGCGGAAAGTCCGGGAGGTAGCTTCCCATAGTATATTATCATGATAGGTATTACTTTTAGTTATACCTATCTCTTTTTTTATGTTAAATTGTTATAAAAAGAATTGACAAGAAAAGAACTTCTCCCTATAATACGGAAAGTATTTTACTGATAGTGAAATAAGGGAGGATTAACATGAAAAAACAATTATCTATGGTTTTAGCCGCTTTGATGGCAGCATCTTTGGTTGCTTGCGGAGGCGCAAGCGGAGAGAAGAAAGCTACAGAAGCGGAATCCAAGGCAAATGCTGAGAGCTCCGGATCCGAGAAGAACGGATTAACTTGGAAAATCGGCGGACAGGGACCTTTAACCGGCGGTGCTGCAGTATATGGCAATGCCGTAGTAAACGGTGCTGAAATTGCTATTGATGAGATTAACGCTAATGGCGGAATCAACGGATACCAGATTGAATACAAGAAGGCTGACGATGAGCATGATCAGGAAAAGGCTATCAATGCTTATAACAGCTTAAAGGACTGGGGAATGCAGTTCCTTGTAGGACCGACTACCAGTGCTCCTGCAATCGCAGTAGGAACGGAAGCAGAAGGGGACAATATGTTCGTTCTTTCTCCCTCCGGATCCGCAGTGGAAGTTACCGCTCCTAAGAATGTATTCCGTGTATGCTTCTCCGATCCTGCACAGGGAACAAAGTCCGCAGAGTATATCGGAAGCCATAATTTAGGCAAGAAGATTGGAATTATTTATGATTCTTCTGACGTATATTCTTCCGGAATTCATGATTCCTTTGTTGCAGAAGCGCCTAAGCAGGGATTGGAAGTTGTTGCGGATGAGCAGTTTACCGCTGATTCCAACAAGGACTTCTCCACACAGCTGCAGAAGATGAAGGATTCCGGTGCTGAGCTGGTATTCTTACCCTTCTACTACAGTGAGGCTGCTTTAGTACTTACCCAGGCCAATACCATGGGCTTCAAGCCGACCTTCTTCGGATGTGACGGTATGGACGGTATCTTAAACGTGGAGAACTTTGATGTTTCTCTGGCAGAAGGCTTGATGCTTTTAACTCCTTTTGCTGCTGATGCAAAGGATGATTTAACCGTTAACTTTGTAAAGAACTACAAGGAAAAGTATAAGGAGACTCCGATTCAGTTTGCGGCAGATGCTTATGACGCAGTATATGCTATTAAGGCAGCTGTAGAGAAGGCCGGCTTAACTCCTGATCAGAGTGTTTCCGATTTAGGTACTGCAATGGAGAAGGCTATGACAGAGATTAGCTTGGATGGACTTACCGGAACCGGTATGAAGTGGAATGAGGCCGGAGACGTAGATAAGGAGCCTAAGGCTGTCATTATCAAGGACGGAGCTTACGTATCTGCCGAATAATGATTGTCTTATAAATGGAAGACTAC
>CALHIC010000541.1 GCA_938030845.1 uncultured Oribacterium sp.
ATCCGCTGCAGAGGCGGGGGGAAAATCCTCCAAGCTAAGCTGCAAACTTAAGGGATTCTTCTTTATTTCTTCCATCTGTTTTCTCCTTACTTCAACTTAATTCTGGGATCCACAATTGCATAAGCAATATCCACGAATAGGTTCATGACGATAATGAAAACCGCCAGGAAAATGGTGGTACCCATAATCATGGGATAATCTCGGCTGGTAATAGAGCTTACGAACTCCGAACCAAGTCCCGGAATATTGAAAATCTTTTCAATAATGAAGGAACCGGTCATTAAAGCGGCAAGCAAGGGTCCAAGATAAGTAATTACCGGTAAGATTGCATTTCGTAAGGCATGCTTGAAAATTGCTTTAAAAGTGGTAACTCCCTTGGCCTTTGCGGTTCTCATATAATCCTGCCCCATAACATCCAGCATGGAAGAACGCATCAATCGTGCCATATAGAAGGTGGGATATAAAGCCAAGGCCACCACCGGCATAATGTAGCTTTGGGCATCCTTTAAGCCAAGAGAAGGCAGCCATTTTAACTTCGTGGTGAAGATATAAATTAAAATCGTAGAGGACAGAAAGGAAGGAATGGCTATTCCCGCAGTGGATAAAACCACCAAAAGGTTATCAATAAACTTTCCTCTGTTAAATGCGGCTACGGCCCCTAAAGGAATTCCGGTGCAAACTGCAAGGATTAGTGCAAGTCCTCCCACCTTTGCGGAAACCGGAAACTTTGTCCCGATAATCTGGGACACCGTTCTTCCCCTCTTCTTAATGGATAAACCGAAGTCTCCCTTTAAAATGCCGGTCATATAGGTGGTGTATTGCTGAAATAAGGGCTTATCCAAACCATATTTCGCCTCCATAGCAGCCTGGGCCTGAGGCGTTACTGCCTTCTCGGACAAGAACGGCCCTCCCGGAACCATATTCATAACAAAAAATGTTAATGTTGCTACCAAAAAGGCTGTAATTAAGGACATAATCGCCCTTTTTAAAATATACTTTGGCATAGCGCCCTCCTTCTTTAATGAATTTACAGAGAAATATACACGATATGCTCCGGACTTTCAAGACACAATAAAATGAATTTTGGGCATCAGATTGCATTTTTTTTAGACAATTCTTGGAATCTTTCTTTTTATCAATAAATTTTTTAATTTTATCAAAAGACACAACCAAATAAAGACTCTATTTCGCGTCTTTAATATCGCATAAACTCATCATTTTTATTCAAACTAATGAATAAAAATGAATTTATAAGCTTAACAAGTATCACCCGTCCGGTGTGCAATATCTGCTTTAGAGCAAAAAAAGAGAAGGGACTGCAAAAATCAAAACAAGAAAACTATTTTGATTTTTACAGTCCCTTCTCCGTATAGGATAGAAAACTCTATGGTAGAAAAATAACTTATTTACTTTCTCCCGGCATCAGCCAGCCCTTTTGACTGGTATGCAGAAGCTCTTCCGCTCTTTCAGACAGCGGCTTCTCCAGATAATCCTGATAAACCAGCTTGATAGACGGATTCTCATGACAGAAACGAAGGGTTCCTTCCCGATCCTGCTTATATAAAACCGGTGCACGATGGGCAGCCATTTCCTTCTGATCATGAATCGGCTGTCCGCCACCGCCTACGCAACCGCCCGGGCAAGCCATTACTTCCACAAAGTCATAATGCACCTGTCCCTTTTTCAGAGCAGTTAAAAGGCGATCCGCATTGGCTAAACCGTTTACCACGGCAATCTTAAGCTTATTGCCGGCAATATCAAAGGTGGATTCCTTCCAGCCGTCCATTCCTCTTACATCCTTGAAAGCATCCGGATCCGGATTCTCACCTGTTGCCAGATAATATGCGGAACGTAACGCCGCCTCCATAACACCGCCGGTTGCACCGAAAATATTACCTGCACCGGAGCCAAGTCCTAAAGGCATATCCAGTTCAACATCCTTCATCTTCTTTGGCGAAATATGCATAGCTCGGATCAAGCGATTCACCTCTCTTGTGGTCAATGCTACATCTACATCAAAATTGCCTTCGCTATCCGTCATATTGGGGTAGGAGCATTCCGCTTTTTTCGCAAGACAAGGCATGATGCTGACAGAGAAGATTTTCTTAGGGCTTACCTTTAAAATATCCGCATAATAGCTCTTTGCAATAGCACCGAACATCTGCTGGGGAGACTTGGAGGTAGAAACCTGCGGAATGTACTCTGGATAATGGCTCTTAATAAATCTAACCCAACCCGGACAGCAGCTGGTAAACATAGGGAAGTCCCCTTCCTGATGGGTTAACTTATGCAAGAACTCGGAAGCTTCCTCCATGATAGTTAAATCCGCTGCAAAGTCGGTATCGAATACATAGTCAAAGCCCATTTCCTTCAAGCAACTGGCCAGTCTCTGCACAGAGGCTTCTTCCGCATCCAAGCCGAATTCCTCTCCCCATGCCGTACGAATGGATGGGGCGATCTGTGCCAGTACAATGGTCTCCGGATCATCTAAAGCATCCATAACCTTATCCGTATCATCTCTTTCTCTCAGTGCGCCTACCGGGCAATGGGTAATACACTGTCCGCAAAGAGAACAGGGGGAATCCTCCAAACGATAGAAATCCCGAACATCTACCGTACTCTTTCCTCCACTGTTGATAACATCCCAAACATGGGTAGCCTGAATCTTATCGCAGACCTGAATACAACGCATACACTTAATACATTTGTCATATTCTCGAATCAAGGGGAAGCTTTTGGATCCCTTTTGCTTCGGTAAATCCTTAGGAAAGCTTTCTCCCATAATATTTAAGTCATTGGCAACGTGCTGTAACGCACAGTTTCCGGAACGAACACAGGTGGTGCAGGTAACATTATGCTGAGATAAAATCAGCTCTACGTTACATTTTCTGGCGTCTCTTGCCTTTTTGGAATTGGTATGCACTACCATTCCCTCCAGCACAGGGCTGTTACAAGCGGCATGAAGTCTCTGATCCCCTTCCACCTCTACAACGCAGACACGGCAGGCACCAATTTCGTTTAAGCCTTTGAAGTAGCAGAGGGTAGGGATATAAACGCCAATTTCCTTCGCCGCTTCCAAGATGGTGGTATGCTCCGGAACACATACTTTTTTTCCATCGATTGTACAATTTACCATTTGCATTCTCTGCCTCCCTTAAAGATACCATAACCAAAGTGATCACAATGAAGACATCTGCCCGACTCTTGGCAAGCCTCTTCATCTGTCATGCCGTACTCCATAAGCTTAAAGTCCTTAACCCGCTCATCGGCAGGACGC
This sequence comes from uncultured Oribacterium sp., assembly GCA_938030845.1. Classification (GTDB taxonomy): domain Bacteria; phylum Bacillota; class Clostridia; order Lachnospirales; family Lachnospiraceae; genus Oribacterium. The sequence continues at coordinate 3,278 of CALHIC010000541.1, forward strand.
TCTTTCATATTTACACGACCGGTAGGTGCATTGTCATCGAAACGAACCGGTGGAAGTTCGATTTCAGAGGTAATCTCATGGCAGTAGCCAAGGTACTCATCGATGTTAGCCGCAGCAGTCTTTCCTGCAGCAATCGCACGAATTACGGTTGCAGGACCGGTTACACAGTCTCCTCCTGCAAAAATACCGTCAACATCCTTCAGTGCAGAAGTATCTAAGGCATTAATTCTTCCGGATTCAATAGGAATTTCCTGATATTCCTCGAACTTACGGAAGTCGATACCCTGACCGATGGCTACCAGAACCAGATCCGCCTTAAGCTCTACTTCAGGAGCCTGAGAATCCTTGGGGGAAGGTCTTCCATAACGTACTCCGCCAATAATCTGGGGCTTAAGCACCAGGCTTTTACAATGTCCGTTCTCATCCTTCTCAATGCGAACCGGGGAATGAAGCTCTACGATATCGCAACCGTCTGCAATTGCGCCCTCTACCTCTTCCGGTAGAGCGGTCATATCTACTCTACGTCTTCTGTAGGCAATCTTTACGGTCTTTGCTCCCAGACGAATTGCGGAACGCGCCACGTCCATAGCCACGTTTCCTCCGCCCACTACGATGACATTCAAGCCGCTAAAATCGGGATAATCGTCATCTCCGATATTTCTAAGCATCTCTACAGCGGAAATTACGCCCTTGGCATCTTCTCCCGGAATACCCAGTTTCTTATCCGTGTGGGCACCGATAGATACGTAAACCGCATCATACTGCTTTCTTAAATCCTTCAAGCTGATATCCTGTCCGATGGAGATGTCCGTCTTAACCTGGAAGCCGGCCTTCTTTAAGCCGTCAATTTCATGATCCAGAATTTCTCTGGGAAGTCTATAAGCCGGAATTCCATAACGAAGCATTCCTCCCAGCTGCTTTCTCTGCTCATATACCATAACATCATGTCCCATAATGCTAAGGTAATAAGCAGCACTTAAGCCGGAGGGACCGCCACCTACGATAGCAATCTTCTTTCCGGTCTTATCCATAATCTTCGGTGCGGGAATCTCTCCCTCATGCTCTACCGCATAGCGCTTAAGTCCGCGAATATTAATCGCCTTATCCACCATGGTTCTTCTGCAACGAAGCTCACAGGGATGCTCGCAGATTAAACCGCAGGCAGCAGGGAAGGGATTATCCTTTCGAATCAACTGTACCGCATCTCCGTAACGACCTTCATGAATCAAAGAAACATATCCGGGAACGTCTACATGGGCAGGACAAAGGGATACGCAAGGAACCGGCTGGCTTAGCTTGGCAAAACAACGTCCATGCTGTACATGCTCCGCATAGTCCTCGTAGAAACCGCGGATTCCTCTAAGTACCATCTTCGCCGCTTCAAATCCGATAGCGCAATCTGCAGAATTATAGATTCCCTCTGCAGTTTTCTCGATGGTCTTTAAAGTATCCATATCCGCAGTACCGTCCAATACGGATTCAATCAGACCTTCCAACTGTCCTAGTCCCACTCTACAGGGAGTACACTTTCCACAGGATTGGGAATGACATACATGAACAAAAGCCTCCGCCAAGTCAACAGGACAAAGACCAGGCTGGGACGCCTGAATTCTTCGCTCTATGTCTCGGTAAAGGCCTTCTACGGTTTTTTGGGCTTCATTTTCAGTTACAATTATTAACCTGCTCATTTTTTCTCCTTTGCCAAGACGCTATTGCGTCTTGCTATAGACTCTTCCATCCCTAGCTTAGGGTTCATACTCGCAGTATAACACAAAAAACTTTTTCTTTCTGTTTAAAAAAAGAATTAATTTTTTGTGCAGAGTGCATAATAGATAAAAAATTAACAGATTATTTTTTTGTTAGTATACACTAACAATTATAAAAAAAGAAAAAACCGTCAAGGATTTATTTCAGCTTTCAATAAGTATTTTCCCGACAGTTTTTTCTAGATTATGTATCCGATAAACAATATAGGATA
>CALHIC010000542.1 GCA_938030845.1 uncultured Oribacterium sp.
TACATCTTTCCCCAGCTCTTCTTTGCTGTCATAGACCTTGGAAGAAAGGGCCGGAAGCCACATGGAACGGGTCATTAGGTAAGGACCCGGAAGAGTCGCCTTAAGCTCCTTATCGGAAAACTGCCGGATTCTAAGGATCTCTTCCTTTAAAAGGCTTTCCTTCCTTTTGATTTTCCCGGTGCAAATGGCATTTTTGATACTGACTGCGGGTACATCCAGGGTATCCAGAATTTCTTCAAAGCCCTGCTTATCTTCCATGTAGGGTAGCATATCCGCCATGCTCATCATGGTAGCACCTTCCAGCTTTTCCGCCACAAAGGAAACGTAATTGTCCCGGCTTAACTCTCCCCCGGTAAGAATGTCTACTCCGTTTCGTTCCTGCAAACGAATCACTTCTTCCGTTTCTCTGAGAAGTATGGCCTCATAATCCTCTTGGGAAAGCTGTCCGTTTTGCAGGCGACGTTTTCCGGAAAGCAAGTACTTCGTTCTGGGCATACTGCCTATAAGGGAGCTGGTAAAGGGGAGAAAATGCTTACTCATGCATTCTCCTTCTCAAAGAAATGCAGGTACTCATTAGCCTTCTTAATCTGCTCAAAATTCTTGGTTCTTCCCGGTACCCAAGCCTTCAAACCTTCCATGTCCATCATTTCCTTATGGGCAGGATTCTTATAATCCATCTTATGTAGTACCTCTGTAAAATGAGCAAAGGCTTCCTTGGAAAAATCCGCTCTTCCGGTAAAAATGCAATGGTCAAAGAAATCTGTCTCGGACAAAATCTGTACCTGCGCTTCATCCAGGGTTCCGTCTAAAATCCAAGCCTTGTAGTTTAAATCCAGCATCCAGCTTCCGTCTACTTCACCGGATAGCATGGACTTTGCCGCATCCAACTCTCCTCCTACATGATCTCCATGAAGGCCAAGTCCGATATCAAAACGCTTTTCCGTATAGTCCTTTTCAAACTCTAATCCATTCTTATGTAAATGATATATGGGAATTAAACGCGCCTGAGGAGAATCATAGGCTCCGAAGCCAATGGTCTTTCCCTTGATATCCGAAATAGTCTGATAGCCCTTGTCCTTTCTTACCACCAGGTAGCTTTTACGATCCTGATCCGTATCACGCATGGAGCCGTTTAAGCATTCTCCCTTAGTCCGTAAATAACTGTCCAGCCAAGCCAGAGGGGAATTCCAGGCAATGTCGATTTCTCCATTCATCAGTCCGTCCACCTGACTCTTGTAATCCTTATAAAAAACCGGCTCTATCGGGCAATTTTCCTTCTCGAAAAACTCCTGAATGATTCCCCAAATAACGGTTACCTTTGGCGCGTAAATAACTGCTCCTAACTTTATCTTTTCCATTTTATCCTCTTTTCTTTATATCATCCCGCAAATAATCAAAGAAAGGAAGAGTTGGTGTTCCTCTCTCCCTTTCTTAAAGCTTTAAAAACTTATACTAAAGGCAAGCCTGTAATGGCTTTTCCGAGCCAAACGGTAAGTACGTCTGCACTGGGTGCCATAATCTGTCCTGCATAAGCATCTCTTAAGAGTCTTTCCATGCAGCCGGCCTTGTTGTAAGCCTTTCCGCCTCCGACTCTCATGCCCAGTCTTCCGGCTTCAATAACCATTTCGCAGGCAATGATACGAGCGGACAAAATCTTTGCCAAAGCATCCTCTTCTCCTGCTGCAGCACTTCTGGTCGCTTCCTTTGCCGCGCAAACGGAGGAATTCACCAGATTGTACATCTTAGCAAGGTGAATCTGAACGGTTTCGATTTCTGCCAAAGAAGTTCCGGAAGTGTATTTTCTTTCCTTTGCATGGGCAATGCTTTCCTCTAACATGTGCTCACCAAGTCCGGAATATACTCCTGCAAGTCCTGCAATAAAGTAAGGTGCTACAACATTAAACACATGCTCCTGTCCGGCACCCTCCTCGCCGATTCTATTGCTTACGGAAACAGCCGCCTTGTTTAAGTGCATCTGGCAAGAAGCATTTCCTCTCATACCAAGACCATGCCAGGTATTCTGTTCAAACTTAAGTCCCGGTGTCTCCAGCGGAACCAACCAGTTATCAATAGCTCCTTCCACATCGGAGGGCGCTAAAACCAGATAATAGGAAGCCTGTTCCGCGGAGGTAACCATGCTTTTTACACCGCTTAGGAGTTTCTTGTCTCCATCATTTTCCGCCTTTAAATCGGAAATATAGAAATGGGTTCCTGTTCCCAGCTCACTGTAAGCCAGAGCCAGAAGCTTTCTTTCTTCTACCACTTCTTTGACAATTCTCTTCTTCATCTCTTCACTTCCTCGAGACAAAACCACTGTCAAAGCCACATTATGCATCATATAGCATAGTCCTGTTGTCGCATCGCTTTTGGCAAAAGCTCGACAAACCTCTACATGCTCTTGAATTCCTAAACCTAAGCCTCCCTGCTCCTTAGGAATGAGCAGAGTTAAAAAATCCGATTTTTTAATCTCTGCAAACGCTTCTACAGGAAATACTCCTTCTTCATCTACCTTTTTGCTACAAGGATCAATGAATTTCTCTGCAAAATTTCTAGCTTCACAATAAATTGACATCATTGTACCTCCATAAAAAAACGACTGTGCTTACAAGGAGAGGTCGCACAGCTTTGTTACGACACTCGTTTAGCATCATAATACTTAGTCAGTATGCTGTATATCTATATATTTTTTTCAAATATTTTTGTTTATTTATGCAGTATTTAAATAAATAATATTTTGAACTATCCAAAACTTTACGCTATAGAAGCTAAAAATCTCTATACAGAACAAGGCTTCTATG
>CALHIC010000543.1 GCA_938030845.1 uncultured Oribacterium sp.
ATCCTTACGGCATAAAGCCCCTGTGCTTCGGGAAGCTGAAGAATACCTTTATTGCGGTTTCCGAAAGCTGCGCCTTGGATGCCATGAATGGGGAATTTTTACAGGATGTGGAGCCGGGAACAATACTTCTGGTAGAAAATGGGGATTATTCCGTTCATCATTTTTCGCAAAAGCCCCATCATCTTTGCCTCTTTGAGATGATTTATATTGCCCGACATGACTCTGTAATCGATGGCGTGAGCGTTTATCAGGCGCGCTATAAGACAGGAGAGAGACTTTATGAGGAGTGTCCGACAGATGGGGATATTGTTATCGGCTCTCCGGATTCCGGTTTGATTGCGGCAAAGGGCTATGCAAAGGCATCGGGAATTCCCTTTGTGGACGGAATTTTGAAGAATCGTTACATTCAAAGAACCTTCATTAAACCCACCCAGGAAGAAAGAGTCAGCAGTGTCAACATCAAGTTAAATGCGATTAAAGAAAATCTGCAGGATAAACGGGTTATTTTGGTGGATGATTCCATCGTTCGCGGAACCACCATAAAGAGAATCATCAAGATTTTAAAGGAGGCAGGGGCGAAGGAGGTACATATCCGGATTGCCAGCCCCAAGGTGCTTTCCAATGATTTCTATGCCATTGATATTCCGAAGACGGAGCAGCTGATCGGCTACAACAATACGGTGGAAGAGGTTCGGGACTATATCGGCTGTGACAGCCTCTATTATCTGAGTCTGGAGGGGCTGGAAGATTGCTGTGGCAATAAGGGCTATTATGAAAAATATTTTACAGGAGTGGATATTTTCCAGGAGGAGGCAGTATGTCACTAAGCTATAAGGAGGCGGGAGTCGACAAGGAGCAGGGCTACAAAGAGGTAGGACTGATTAAGAAATTCATCAAAGAGACCTATACCCCCGGTGTTTTATCGGATTTGGGGGGCTTTTCAGGCCTGTTTTCCTTGGAACAGGAAAAGCTTTCCCATCCTGTCCTGGTATCCGGTACAGACGGTGTGGGCACAAAAGTGGTACTGGCGCAGAAGCTGGACAGACACAAAACCATCGGTATTGACTGCGTGGCCATGTGTGTGAATGACATTCTTTGTCAGGGCGCAAAGCCTTTATTTTTCTTAGATTATATCGCCTGCGGGAAGCTTGATGCTGAGAAAATGGCGGGGATTGTGGAAGGTGTTGCGGAAGGCTGTAAAAGAGCCGGTGCGGCTTTAATCGGAGGAGAAACGGCGGAAATGCCCGGGGTGTACCGGGAAGAGGACTATGACCTTGCCGGATTTGCTGTGGGGATTGTTGACCGGGAGAAGATTATTGACGGAAAGAAGAAGGTGGAAGAAGGAGACCTGATCTTGGCACTTCCCTCTTCCGGAATCCACAGCAACGGCTTTTCTCTGGTTCGGAAAATCATTTTTGACAAGATGCACTTGGATTTGGAAAAGGAGCAGCTTTCCGGCGAGTCTTTGGCAGATATTTTACTCACACCCACTCGCATCTATGTTCGGGAAGTGCTTCCGGTTCTCCATGCAGTAGATGTGCATGCCATGGCCCACATTACCGGAGGAGGCTTGCCGGAGAATCTGCCCCGAGTTTTACCGGAGGGACTTTCTGTGGTAATCGAAGAAAGCACTTTGCCCCGTCTTCCTATTTTTAGCAAATTACAGGAGTGGGGAGAATTAAGTCGGGAGGAAATGTTCGGCACCTTCAATATGGGAGTAGGCTTTACCCTTTTTGTAAGGCAAGAGGATGAGAAGAAAGTTTTATCCATGCTTCCGGAGGCAGGGCGAATCGGAGAAGTGGTGAGAGGAAAGGGAGAAGTGACAATTCGGTAGGCACCGAAGAAGTGAGCATTGAGTAGACGCAGGAGAAGTGAACATTCGGTAGGCACCGAAGAAGTGACAATGGAATAGACGCCGGAGAATTTCCGGTACTTAATATGTGGGAAAAGGTGGACTATGGATAAACGTATTTTTGTACGAAAGAGAGAGCAGTACCGGCAGGAAGAGGAAAAACTGGTAGAGGAATTGTTCCGCAGCCTTTCTATCCCTGTGGAAAGCGCGGACATTTACCAAATCTATGATGTGTATTCTATTGAAGAAGAAGTATTGAAACGGGCGGAGCAGTCCGTGTTTTCCGAGGTGATGGTGAACGAAGTTTTCGAAGAGCTGCCCCTTCAGAAAGGCTTTTATTTTGCCTATGAAACCTTGCCGGCACAGTTTGACCAGCGGGCAGACAGTGCGATGCAGTGTATTCGACTCCTGGATGCGGAAAGTAAGGCGTTTGTGCGCTCCGGAACCTTGCTTCTTTTTGACCGTAGACTCAGCCCTTCGGAATTGGAGAAGATTTCGAAGTTTTTGGTGAACCCCATTGAGTCCCAAGAGAAGGATCTGTCCCTTCTTTCTTTCTCGCCGGATGCAGAGAGAAAAGCAATGCGGGATATGAGCGGTTTCCGGGGGCTTACAAAGGAGGAACTCTCCTCTTTAAAGGAGGAGATGAATCTTTCCCTTCTGATGGAAGATCTCCTCTTTATTCAGGAATTTTTCAGAGAAGAAGAAAGAGACCCAAGCGAAACGGAGCTTTATGTCTTGGATTGTTACTGGAGCGATCACTGTCGGCATACCACATTTGAGACGGAGCTGGACAAGATTTCCGTGGAGTCTAAGCATTTTCAGAAGGAAATGGAAGAGGCTCTGCAGGAATACTTAAGCCTTCGAAAAGAACTGGGGACGGAGAAGCCTGTTACCCTGATGGATATGGCGACCATTGTGGGAAAGTATCATCGAATCATTCTAAAGGATCAAACCGTGGAAGTCAGTTCCGAGAATAATGCCTGCTCCTTCTTTACGACCGTGGAACATGAGGGAAAGGAAGAGAAGTGGCTGATTCAGTTCAAAAATGAAACCCACAACCATCCGACGGAAATTGAGCCCTTTGGGGGAGCCAGTACTTGTATCGGCGGTGCGATTCGGGATCCCTTATCCGGACGAAGCTTTGTCTACCAGGCAATGCGGATCAGCGGTGCGGGAAATGTCCTGGAAGGGCGGGAGAAGACCCTTCCCAATAAGCTTCCTCAGGCGGAGATTTCGAAGAAAGCCATGCAGGGCTATTCCTCTTACGGAAATCAAATCGGCCTTGCCACCAGCTTCATACGGGAGTTGTATGATGATTCTTATGTAGCGAAGCACATGGAGGTGGGCGCGGTAGTGGGAGCAAGTCCGGCAGAAAATGTGCGAAGAGAGCTTCCAAAGCCGGGAGACCCGGTGGTGGTCATTGGCGGACGAACCGGCCGGGATGGAATCCAGGGAGCCTCCGGTTCCAGTGTTGTGCATACCAGCAGCTCTTTACACACCATGGCGTCCCAGGTACAGAAGGGCAATGCCCCGGAAGAACGGAAGATTCAAAGACTTTTCCGTCGTCCGGAAGTCTCCCGCCTGATTAAAAAATGTAATGACTTCGGTGCCGGCGGGGTGGCCGTTGCTATCGGAGAAATCAGTCCCGGTATGGAGATTCATTTGGATAAGGTGCTTCTTAAGTATCAGGGCTTAAATGCCACGGAAATCGCCATCAGTGAATCTCAGGAAAGAATGGCGGTGGTGGTTTCGGAAAAGGACTACGCATCATTCGTCAAAGCCTGTGAAGAGGAAAATATTGAATATGCCCATGTGGCCACCGTGACCGATCGAAACCGACTGGAAATGTATATGGGAAAAGAAAGGGTGGTGGACTTAAAGGCATCTTTCTTAGAAACCTCCGGGGTGCGGCAGCATAGAGAGGCAATTCTAACGGATCATCAGAAAGAAAATCCCTTTCTCCATCAGGACTTTCATAAAGAGCGGGCAGTACAAGAGCTTTCGGAGAAAAATGTGGCGTCTCAAAAGGGACTTGCTACGAACTTTGACAGCAGTATCGGGGCAACAACGGTGCTAATGCCCTTTACTGGAAAAGAAGAATTAAGCCCGGTGCAGGCCTCCGTGCAGGCACTTCCCACTTTAGGCTTTGATAGTGATGTGGCGACTGTATTAACTTACGGCTTTATTCCGAGGATTTCCCACTATTCTCCCTTTTTATCCGCGCTTTATTCGGTTCTTCTCTCCGTGGCAAAGGTCTATGCGGTAGGAGGAGATAGAAAGACCCTCTATCTTTCTTGTCAGGAGTACTTCGAGAAGCTGGGAACAGATAGCAAGAAGTGGGGCATGGCGACGGAAGCGTTGCTCGGCGCATTGCACGCCGAGAGAGCTTTGGGGATTTCCGCTATCGGGGGAAAGGACAGTATGTCCGGTACCTTTAATGATCTCCATGTGGTAGAAACCCTGATTTCCTTTGCCTGTAGTACAGTGAAAATAGAAGAGGTGCTTACACCGGAGTTGAAAAACTGCGGAAACACCTTATATTTCCTGCCGGTCGTAAAGGACGAGAGAGGCTTTCCGAATATAGCGGAGACGGTAGCCCAGTATGATCTCCTGCACCGCTATATTTCGGAGAAAAAGGTTTGTTCCGTCTATGTTTTGGAGGAAGGCTCCGCCTTTTCCGCCCTTTACAAGATGGCAGTAGGAAATGATTTAGGTTTTCACGTTACGATGGAAGACCTTGCAGACTTTCAGCCGGGCTCCATGGTTATTGAAGCGAGTGCTTCCGACCTTCCGTTCCGTAAGATCGGAACGGTGGAAGAGGACATTCTTGCGAATGGAGAAACATTCGATAAGGAGACTTTGCGAAGAACCTATACCGGCACCTTTGAAAAGCTTTATCCGGAGTATGTGAATTTGGAGAAGGGAAATTGCGAGAACCTGTCCAAAGAGACGGAAAGAGAGTTTTTCTCTCCGGAAAAGGTGGATCAGGTGAAAGTTCTGATTCCCGTCTTCCCTGGAACGAATTGCGAGTATGACAGTGCCCGTGCCTTCCAAAAGGAGGGGGCAGAGGTGGAAACGGTTATTATCCGGAATAAAAGAGAGCAGGATTTAAAGGAAAGCATGGAAGAGTTTGTGGAGAAGTTAAGGGGCGCCCATATCCTGATGTTTGTGGGGGGCTTTTCCAGTGGAGATGAACCGGACGGCTCTGCCAAGTTTATTGTGAATTTCCTGAGAAATGAGAAGGTGAAAGAGGCGGTTCATAGCCATTTAAAGAAAAAACGTCTCATCCTTGGAATCTGTAACGGCTTCCAAGCTCTCTTAAAATCCGGTTTACTTCCCTATGGAGAGATTCGGGATTTAACCGAGGAGGATTTAACGCTATACCATAATGACTGTATGCACCATGTATCCACTACCGCCTTTACCAGGGTGTCCAATACGAACAGTGCGTGGACCCGGCATTTCCGCTTAGGAGAGATGCATGACGTGGTATTTTCTCATGGCGAAGGGAAGCTCATGGGGAAATCCATTGAGAAGTGGAAGCATCTTGCAGCGTTCCAGTATGCGGACTTTGACGGAAATGCAAGCCTGAACGGAAAGTTCAACCCCAACGGCTCTTTGTACGGTATCGAGGGCATGGCTTCGGAGGATGGCTTGATCCTCGGGAAAATGGGACACAGCGAACGCTATGGCGAGGGACTGTATCGGAATCGTCGAATTCCGAATCCCCAGAATCTGTTTTACAGCGGGGTACAGTATTTTAAGGGAGCAAAATGAAGAAAATAGCAGTATTTATTTCGGGAGGGGGAACGGACTTACAGTCGCTTATTGACAATGTGCATGAAAAGAGCGGCGTAATCAGCCTTGTGGTTTCCAGTCGGGGGGATGCCTATGGACTGGAAAGAGCGAAGGCAGTGGGAATAGAGACCATGGTGCTTCCGAAAGGGGACTATGACAGCGCGCTTTTGGAAGAGTTGAAAAAGAGAGAAGTGGAGTGGATTGTGCTTGCCGGCTTTTTGAAGATACTCACACCAGCGTTTATCCGGCATTTTCCCCGGCATATTGTAAATATTCATCCCTCTCTGATTCCGGCCTTCTCCGGTCCCGGGTTTTACGGGATGCGGGTGCATGAGGCGGTGTATCGTGCCGGCGTGAAATGGACCGGTGCGACGGTGCATTTTGTCAGTGAGGTAGTGGACGGCGGGGCAATCCTACTACAGGAGGTGGTTCCTGTTTTGGAAGCAGAGGGTCCGGAAGAGATTGCAGGAAAGGTCTTGGAAGTGGAGCACCGCATTCTACCGGCTGCAGTGAGAGCGTGTTTGGAAGATCGGGTGTTTTGGCAGGGAGAACGTGCCTTTATTCGGGAGGAAGTATGAAGACAGCATTAATCAGTGTTTTTGATAAGAACGGCATAGTGGAATTTTGTAAAGGCTTAAAGGATTTAGGCTTTCAGCTGATTTCCACGGGGGGAACCTATCAATTATTGAAAAAAGAAGTGGAAGTGAAAGAGGTTTCCGAACTGACCGGCTTTCCGGAAATTTTGGATGGGAGGGTGAAGACGCTGCATCCCCGTATCCATGCCGGAATCCTGTATCGAAGAGAGAGCGCATTGCATCAAAAAACCGTGGAAGAGTTGGGAATCGACTCCATTGACCTTGTGGTAAACAATCTTTATCCTTTTGAAAAGGTACTTAAGAAGGAAGGGGTGAGTGAGGAAGAGCAGGTGGAAAATATTGATATCGGCGGGCCTTCCATGATTCGCGCCGCGGCAAAGAATTTTCGGGATGTTCTTGTGGTGACCGATGGGGGAGATTATGAAGAGGTGCTTCTTCGCCTTCGAGAGGGAAGAAATGACCTTTCCTATCGGGAGCAAATGGCGGCGAAGGCCTTCCGTTATACCGCCTATTATGATGCGCTGATTTCCGAGTATTTTAATAATCGACTCTCTGTCTCCAACCCGGAGTACCTGAGCATGAGCTATCGCCTGGGCACAAGCCTTCGCTATGGGGAGAACCCCCACCAGAATGCCGCATTTTACGAGAAGGTATACGAGGAGAATCCGGCAGAGTGGAAGCAACTTCACGGAAAGGAGCTATCCTACAATAATTATACGGATATGTACAATGCGGTTCGCTTTGTAAAGGAATTTTCCGAGCCGGCAGTGGTGGGAACAAAGCATAACAATCCTGCCGGAATAGGAATCGGGGAAACGATTGATGAGGCCTTCGATAAGGCCTATGCCTGTGATGCAACCTCTCTCTTCGGAGGAATTTTCGCCTTGAATCGACCGGTGACCAAGCATATCGCAGAGGTTCTACACTCCTTCTTTATGGAAATCGTGATTGCACCGGATTATGAGGAAGAGGCCCTTTCCATCCTGGAAGAGAAGAAAAATCTGCGTGTGATTGTGATGCCGAACTTGTCCACCTTCTCCCTTCCGAAGAAGACGATGAAAGAAGTGCTGGGAGGCATTCTGGTACAGGACTATGACAATGCGGATCTTACGGAAGAAATGGAAGTGGTCAGTGCGCGGAAGCCCACAGAGGAGGAAATGCGGGATTTGCTTTTTGGCTTTAAGGCGGTAAAAATGGTTGCTTCCAATGGGGCGGTTCTGGTAAAGGACGGCGCGACTCTCGGAATCGGTCAGGGGCAGGTGCGGCGTACCTGGGCCGTGGAGGATGCCCTTTCCCATGGAGAAGGCAAACACTCCGGGGCTGTGCTTGCTTCCGACGGCTTCTTCTTTGCCGATACGGTGGAGCTTTTACAGAAACACGGCATCCGTGCGGCAATCCAGCCGGGAGGCTCCGTGAAGGATCCGGAAGTGATTGAACTCTGCGATCAGTATGGGATTGCTTTAGTGATGACTCATATTCGGCATTTCAGACACTAAAAGATATGAATCTATTGGAGCATCGAGGCTCTATAGGACTCGAATTTCAAGAAAGAAAGATACTCAGGAATGAAGTTTCGTAGCATGTTAATGGAAGGGAGGTAGACCATGCGTGTATTGGTTGTGGGAAATGGCGGTCGGGAGGATGCGCTTTGCAAAAAATTACAGGAAAGTCCGCTTTGTGAAAAGCTGTATTGCTGTCCGGGAAATGCGGGGACAGCCCGCTATGCAGAGAATCTTTCCCTTGGGAATAACGAGGAAATCGTAAAATTTGCAAAGGAGCACGTGGACTTTGTTGTTGTGGGCCCGGAAAAGCCCTTATGCGAAGGCATAGTGGATGCACTGGAAGAAGTAGGCATAAAAGCCTTTGGCCCGAAAAAAAAGGCTGCGCAATTAGAGGGAAGCAAAGACTTTACGAAGCGCTTCCTGGAGAAATATGACTTACCCACTGCCCGGTACAAAACGATATTTTCTTATGAAGAAGGTGTGGAGGCATTGCAGGACTTCTCCTATCCCCTTGTGATTAAGGCGGACGGTCTCTGTGCCGGAAAGGGAGTCGGGATTTTTCAGGAGGCAGCGCAAGCAAAGCAGTATTTAGAGGATCTCTTTGTGAAAAAGATTTTCGGAGAAGAAGCGAAGAAGGTGGTCATAGAGGAATTTCTGGATGGAAAAGAGGCTTCCCTTCTTTGCGTGGTTTCCGGAAATCAGCTTTTTCCTTTGGAATCGGCGAGGGACTATAAACGAATCTATGACGGAGACCGGGGGGACAATACCGGCGGGGTAGGCTGTTATTCTCCCAACGAGCTGTTTAATGCGGAATTAAAGGAGAAGATTGCTTTACTAAGGAGAGAGATTCCGGACATTTGCTTAAGAAC
>CALHIC010000544.1 GCA_938030845.1 uncultured Oribacterium sp.
AAGGGTTTAATTCCAACAGTGTTTTAATATCTTTTCTGTTCAGCAGCAAAGAAAATAAAATATAGCAGATTGCTCCTAGGGGGATGAGGACTATGAGTTGCCATAGTTCTGTCATTCCTCTTTTTTCTAATTGTCCTTGGGACAGGTAAACGATTCCTCCCATAAGAAAGGATGCGATAAAGGATGACAGGCAGTCTTTTAATTGGGAGAAGAAGCCGTATTGTATCAGTTTTTCATTGGGTTTGGTGTTTAAATACAGGCAAAGAACTTCTCCTACATTTTTCCCAAAGAGCATGACGAAGATGCCGAAGGGAAAGGTTAATAGAAGAATAATTATGCCCAAAATCTTCTTGATGATTTCCAGCTTCAGAAATAAATCCGAGCGTCCCTGGCTGTTCATGAGCTGGAGGTTACACATGTGAAGGGGCAGGAATAAATAAGTCACGGAAAGAAAACGAAGATAAGGAAGCATGCCTAGCCATTTCTTGGTGAGCAGTAGGATGATAAAGGGCTTTGCCACTGCCATCAAGCCAAAGAGGATGGGAAACAAGAGGAAGGCGGAAAAACGAATGGTTTTCCTGGCCATTTCCCGTAAAGTTTCCTTTTCCTCTTGCATCTTGGAAAAGGCGGGAAACATTACTCCGGATATCATGGTGGAAAGGGTGGAGGACAGAAGCTTTGGAAACATTTCTCCTCGATTGTAAAGCGCCAGTTCCTCTACCTTGTAGCGTTTTCCGATGACAAGACCATAGATATTTTGCCAAATCTGATCCAGTAGTCCGGAAAAAAGGATTTTCCAGCCAAAATGAAAAAGGCTTGATAAAGAGGAAAGTCGAAACAGAAGCTTCGGTCTCCAAGGAAGGCATAAAAATAGAATCAGCATGGTAAAAAAGTAGTAGGAAATCTGCTGATAAGCCATAGCAAAGGAGCCATAGCCCCGATAAGCTAAAAATACCGCCAGCACTCCGGAAAAGAGGGAGGAAAAAAAGCTGGCTAAAAAAATTGGGCGAAATTGCAAAGCCCTACCAGCATAAGCCATTTGGATGGAAATGACTGCACCGGGAAAGAGCAAAATACTCATTTGCCGTAAAAGGGACTCTAAAATCGGGAGATGATAAAACTCCGCCACAAAGGGACTGATGCCGTAGAACAAAAGATAGATTCCTCCGGATAAGGCCAAGGTCAGATAAAACACCGAAGAATAATCTTCCTCTTTGATTTCTTTTTTCTGCATCAGCGCCTGAGAAAAACCGGATTGAATAAAGGTATTGGCAATGGTAATAAAGATACTGATAACACTTACCGCCCCTACTTCTTCCGTATCCAAAATCCGAAGGAGAAACAGGGAGAAAATCAGCTGTATGCCCTGGTAGGAAATCTGCTCTAGGAAACGCCAAAAAAGGCCGGAAAGGATTTTCCCCTTCCATCCCTCTTTATTTTGCGTCATTTCTCCCATAGCATTCTCCTTACTATCCTTTTACTTATTGTTCTTGCCTTATTGTCCTTGCCTTACTGTCCTTTGATTTTTTTACATTTCTTTTTGCTTTGCTGAAGCTGCTCTTTCTGTTTCACTGAACTTGCTCTTCTATTTATTTCTTCCGCTCCATACCGAACTGTTTCTGTAAGAAGCGATAAAGCTTAGGACAGTACCGCTCCAAGCGAAGCAGGACTCTCTCACGGGAAGACATTTCTTGTAAATAAGCTCTATATTCCTTCTGATAAATTTCAGAAAAATCCCTAAGATTCAGTGCTATAAAAAAGCTGAGTCTATTGATAGCTTCCTCTACTTCCAAGCTATATTTGCCTTTAGACTCTTCTAAAAAGAGCTTATAGCAATGCTTCATTTCTAAAAGGTATTTCTCCTGCTGCTGCCTGCCCTTTTCTCTTTCCGTCCAGGAGCTTTGCAAATGAAAGCGATAGGCAGTGTATTCCTCCGGCAAGTATACCGCCTTTCCGGCCAAGGCCGCCATCAACTCTATAGGTCTGTCCCCCACCGGACAGGCATAGTAAAAGTCCGGAAGCTTTTCAATTAAGCTTCTTCTAAAAAACATAGAGGAAAAGGCAATCCCCTTAGGATGATTGATTAGCTCTCTTCCTTCCAATATTTTCCCCTCCGAATAGGGACGAAGTAAGTCCTTAGGGCCTTCACTACCATCGGAGAGCAAAACCTTTGCCGGATGGAAGCAAAGAACAGCCTCTTCTTCTCTTTGCAAGGCTTCCATCTGCTTTTCCAGTTTATCTTCCCGAAGGTAAAAATCATCCCCGTCAATCACGGTAATAAATTCCCCCTTGGCTCTGGGAAAGTTAAAGATTCCGGTAATATTTCTTTTCCCCTGAGAATACTGATTTTCCGTCTGCAGAATTGGAAAAAGGATCTCCGGATATTTCTCCTGATAAGAACGGATAATCTCCTGACTTCCATCTGTGGAGGCATCATCATGGAGAAGGATTTCCAAAGAAAAATTCCCTTTTTGAGAAAGAATACTGTCTAAACATTTTCCAATATAGTCTTTGTGCTGATACGTCACGATACACACGGAAATTAACGGTTTTTTCTCCATTCCTCCTCCTTTCTTTCATAATCTAAGCCATTTAATTTATTGATTTCTCTGTTTCCTGATTTACCAATTTACTAATTTAACAATGAACCGATTTGCTGATTTAACGATCAACTGATTTACTGATTTATGCAATCATAAATCCTATTGTTTTATACGGCTCTAAGCTCTTAACTATCCAAAAACAACATTGCCCCAATTCCTCTATATAGCGGATAGGGGTAAATGCCGAAAAGTGCCATGGTGGTAATTTTCCCCAGTCGACTTTTCTCCTCTAAGGATAAGAACGCCTCTAAAACCTTCCTTTTGATTTCCGGAAGCTCATCTCCAAATAAGCGCTTCAATTCTCTCCCCTGGGCAAACAATGCCCGGTAAGAAGTATGAATAATCTCTTCCTTATCCTTTTCCGCCAGCCTGTCTCCACATTCCTGCAATATACTGGCTTTTTTCGCCCCTAAGACATTTTCTCCATGCTGCCGGTAAGCATAAGTGGCATAGGGTAAATATTGAATTTCCCCAAAGCAGTTTGCCAGCAAAGCCAGCCAATGGTCATGCATCTTCACCTGCTCAGGAATTTCCTTGCAATATTGCAGCAAAGCCTTGTTAATTCCCACAGAGGCTCCTGTCACATGGTTTTGCAAAAGCAGGCGAGAAAAACGGTAGGATGCTCCCGGTAATTTCTGATATCTTCTATAGGATTTGGCCAGGAGCTTTCCCTCCATATTCACCAAGGAACAATCGGTATG
>CALHIC010000545.1 GCA_938030845.1 uncultured Oribacterium sp.
CCCATCCCCGCCGTTACTGCACAGAGCGCTTTATACAATACCCCATAAAAATTTATTCCTTGGGCCTCTCCCATTTGCATAGCAAAGGGTAAAACCTCCGTCGTTGCCGCAACCCCAACGGACATCGAAACACAGGTAAGCATCGCGGTAAGCAGCAAAGACGTTCCTACCAGGTAGTTGTTTTGAGAAAATTCTCTCACGGAATTCGTAAAAAAGGCTCCCGGAACCAATAGCATTAAAGCTCCCAGCATTACTCGACTGGGATATTCTCCGATTCCGAAATAATACATAACATTTACACTTAGAGTCACCACGCAGCTTCCCAGAATCGTCATAATATAGCTTGTGCTGACGAAACGGGATAAATAGTAACTGGCTATACCCAAACATATACCGGCCAAACCGGATATGGCAGAATCCATAAAAGGGACTCCAAGAGCCATGGCGAAACCGAAGGCTCCAAAATAGTAGGCAACTAAAATCCAGAAAAATCCATACCCTTCTATTTTATCTATATCCTCCAAACGGCGCAAAATTTCCGCATTCGGAATTCTATTCTCCTTGGAAAGACTGCGGGACAAGGTATTCACCTCTTCCACCTTCCGCAAATTATATACTGTGTCCGGAACATTCATAACACCGGACTCTTTCTCTCCCCCTTCATTGGTTCCGGAGGCAAAGATACCCCGGTTTAAAACATAAGCGGAAAAATGCTGAATCCCCAGTGATTTGGCAACATAATTCATCGTCTCTTCCACACGGTAGGTTTCCGCGCCGCTTTTCATGAGCATTCTCCCCACTGCCATGGGAATCTCTATGTCTAAGCCGGAACAACTCTGCCCCTTATCCAATTTTTCCAATATCTCAGCCATCTTGATTTTTTTACCCCTACCATTTGATTTTTTTCAGCAAAAGAGGGAAGAATCCATCTTCTTCCCTCTTTGAGAATCCCATATTACCCTAGGCAGATTTAAATTGCAAGTGTCGGGATCATAGTCTTTCTTCATATTTTTGAATTTTGTACATGGAACGCTTTATTTAAGATGGATTTGCAGCACTGCTTTCTGCTGCAGAGCTACTTTCCTTCTCTTCATTTGCAGAAGAGCTCTCTTCCTTATTCTCTGCACCGGACTCTGTGCTTTGCGCCGCAGGATCTTTTACGGTTTCCTCCACTGTGTACTTATCCAGCTTCTGGCTTACGCATTGATTCCGAAGAGAATTCAGGTCTTCAAATCCGCTAAAATTGAATTTTACAGTACTGAACCAAGATACCACTCCGGTATCAACGGTGGCGTAGTGATAAGGAATATCCATATCATTTAAATCTACTGTAACCTTACCGCTTCCCTCGTCCATAAGGTTGGTAAATGCAGCTGTAAAATAATAGCTGTGCTGCGCATTGTAGCTCTTATCCGGAATGTTAATCTGCACATTGACCTTCATTACCGGGAACATGATGTTATGCTCAAAGGCATTTGCACTCTTGGAAGTAAGGAAATAATATCCCAGGTATTCCGCTCCCACAAAGCTTACCTCTTCTCCTTGGCTTGCTAACTGAGACTGAATCTTATCCGTAATCTCCTTCTGCATATCCTGCAATAAAGAATCCGAAATTGCATCGGCCTTTTCCACATAAGAAGGTAAGCCTTCTACCGTAATTTCTTTCTCTGTTTCCTTCGGAGCAATACCGTATTTTTGAATCAAAGATTCCGGATT
Organism: uncultured Oribacterium sp.; assembly: GCA_938030845.1. Classification (GTDB taxonomy): domain Bacteria; phylum Bacillota; class Clostridia; order Lachnospirales; family Lachnospiraceae; genus Oribacterium. Next base: position 1,717 of record CALHIC010000545.1, read on the forward strand.
GGCCGGCTCAATTTTTACCTTTACCTTGTCACCATTCTTTAAATCCATAGAAGGTTCAACCGTGAAGTAGTACCCCTTGGAGCCATCCATATCTCCGGTTCCTTTCCACTCTACAGCTCCCTCAGGGGCAATGCCGGTAAACTTATAGTCAAAATCCTTAAAGGCATCAAAGAGCTGAACATCCTTTAAACCTTCTACCTTAAACTCCGCTCCCTTAGAAGTGAATTTGACTTTGAATTGTTCTTCCAGTTCTTCCTGGCTGAATCCCCAGCTAAGCTTTACGGTCTCTCCATTTTTCAGCTTTCCGTCGGACGAATCCCCTTCAATCTTCCAGTTTCCGTCAATGTAGAAATCATAAAGCAGCTCTGCCGCTCCGTAGTTCTTGGTCAAGCTGTCCTGTAAGAAATTTCCGCTTTTCTTTAACTTGATTTTCTTTTTGTAATCCTTGAGATACGCGTCCTTATCAAACTTCACTAAGGCTTTTCCGTAGCCATCATAGCCGTCAAAGCTTACCGTAACATACTTGTCCAAATTGACTTTGGTCTTTCTTGGCAATAAAGCGAAGAAAGATGCCAAAACAAGCAAAATCAAAACAACGGCCACACCTACAAAAAGTGCGGAATTGTTCTTTCCTGCATTTTCCGCATTGGCATTGTCTTTTACCTGCTTTTTTGCCTTAATTTCTTTGATCTTTTTGTCGGTTTCCGTTTCTACTGTCTCTTTGACTTCGGAAGCCTTTTCCGCCACAGCTGCTCCGGCTGCTGCAGTCGCTGTCTCTGCCTTTGCTGCTACTTCTTCAGCTTTAGCTCCGGCTTCCTGAGCCGCTTCTTCAGCTTTGGCTTGTGCTTCTTGAACAACTTCCTCAAGCTTGCTTTCTGCTGCTTCAGCCTGCTTTTCCGCTTCAGGAGCCAGCTCGTTAAGCTTATCCCGGGCTTCTGTTACAAGATTCTCTGCCTGATCCTGAGCTTTCTCTGCCAGCTGTTCCACCTGCCCTTGTGCTTCTGTTGCAAGCTCCTCAGCCTGATTCTTCAGCTCTTCTTTTCCTTCTTCCAACTTTTCTTCTACAGCTTCTGCAGCCGCCTGAAGGTTGTCCGAAGCGGTGCTCCCGGCATCTCCGGAATCACCCTCTTGCTGTAACTTTTCCTTTTGTTCATCTTGTTGTTCCATACTGACCTCCCCTTAATGAAAAGTATTATTTCACTGACTTAAGAATACCTTTTTAAGGATGAAAAGGCAAGAATAATATTATTTCCCGACAACAAAGGAGAAACCGCATCTATACAGCCGGTTTCTCCCCTGGATTTATGCTATATTCAGTTTTTTTCTTTACGTTCTTCCTTCAAGCGCTCTTCGTAATCCTTTAAGGCTGCCAGCGCTTCTCTACTCAATGGATACATAACAATCAGATTGAAAATAGTCATCAGTCCAACGCCCTCCCATATCCCACACTACGGTGTATTGCGCCAAGCCTCCTACAAAGAGCATAATCAAAGCAAAAATCTTATAGCCGGTTTGGGAAGCCCAGTTATCTCCGAAAATGTAGGAAATATTGGAACGGGCATAGAACAGGATTCCCAAAAAAGTGGAAAAGCTGAAGAGCCACAAAATAATCGCAATAAATATCTTTCCGAAGGAGCCGAAGTGGTATGCCATAGCAGTCTGCAAAATATCCATTCCCTGAAGATTTACAATCTGCTCTTCCGGTACCAAAAGCATGATAAAAGCGGTACAGGAACAGATTACAATGGTATCAATAAACACGCCCATGGCCTGGAATAATCCGATTTTCGCCGGGTGATCCGTATCTGCCGCAGCTGCCGCGCAGGGCGCAGAGCCGGAGCCTGCCTCATTGGAGAAAAGTCCGCGCTTCACACCATTCATAACTACCGCACCGAAACCGCCTGCCACCATTTGCCGAAGACCGAAGGCTTCGGAGAAAATTCTCTGAAATACACTTGGCAGAGAAGTAAGATTTCTCAGGATTACAAAAACGGTAAGAGCAAAGTATAAACCAGCCATCACCGGTACAATCACATCCAAAACCCTTGCTGTAGCGTGTTTTCTTAAGACTATTACCGCTGCCAGAAGCACTAGAATCGCTGTGGAAATAATCGGTTTAATGGAAAAGGCATTTTCAAAAGCGGAGGACACGGCATTGCCAATAACCTGACTGATTCCTCCCCAACAGATCAAACCGGAAAGGGCAAAAAGAATCGCAATAATGTTCTTCTTTTTAGGAATTTCTCCGTTCAACTCCTCTCCCGGAGCCTTCTTAAAAAAGAAGTCATGGAT
>CALHIC010000546.1 GCA_938030845.1 uncultured Oribacterium sp.
AGCAGTACATCACGGATGGAAGCCGCATCGGTAAGGAGCATTACCAGACGGTCAATGCCGTAACCGATTCCACCTGTTGGAGGCATTCCGATCTCCATAGCATGCAGGAAGTCTTCGTCGGTGTGGTTTGCTTCCTCATCTCCCGCATCTGCCAAAGCATCCTGCGCCTTGAAACGCTCTCTCTGGTCGATAGGATCGTTTAGCTCGGAATAAGCATTGGCCATCTCTCTTCCGTAGATAAAGAGCTCAAAACGCTCTACCTTGGATGGGTCAGATGGCTTCTTCTTGGTAAGGGGAGAAATCTCCACCGGATGATCCATAATAAAGGTCGGCTGTACCAGCTTCTCCTCGCAGTACTCTTCGAAGAAGAGGTTTTCAATGTCTCCGATACCATGGTGCTCTTCGTAGGCAATCTCTTTTTCCTTCGCCAAAGCTCTGGCCTCTTCCAAGGTCTTAATCTGATCAAAGTCAATGCCTGCATATTCCTTGATAGCCTCTGTCATGGTCAGGCGACGGAAAGGACTCTCCAAATCAATGGGAGTTCCCTGGTAGCTGATGTGCAGAGTCCCGCAAACCTTTTCTGCAAGATAACGGAACATGGACTCGGTCAGCTCCATCATTCCTTCGTAGTCTGTATATGCCTGATACAGCTCCATTAAGGTAAATTCCGGATTATGTCTGGTGTCGATTCCCTCATTACGGAACACTCTTCCAATCTCATAAACTCTTTCCATGCCGCCGATAATCAGACGCTTTAAGTAAAGCTCTAAGGAAATACGAAGCTTTACATCTTCGTTTAAGGCATTGTAATGGGTTTCGAAGGGACGAGCTGCTGCACCGCCGGCATTTTCCACCAGCATCGGTGTCTCCACCTCCAGGAAATCTCTTCCTGCAAGGAAGTTCCGGATTTCCCGAAGAATCTGAGAACGCTTCATGAAAACGGTACGGCTGTCCTCATTCATAATCAGATCCACATAACGCTGACGGTAACGGGTGTCTGTATCGGTTAAACCATGGAACTTCTCAGGAAGTGGATAGAGGGACTTGGAAAGCAGGGTGATTTTCTCTCC
>CALHIC010000547.1 GCA_938030845.1 uncultured Oribacterium sp.
TGCGGCGGAAAAGAGCTTCGGGAAATGGGCTTCCCGGTTTATAGCTTGGCTATTATCGAAGAAATGACCGATGAAGGACAAATCAGCTTTAGAGAGAACCCATAAATTAAGAGGGCTGTAAATCAAAATAGTTTGATTTACAGCCTCTCTTTTTTCTCTACTCTTCGTTCTTATCTTCTGTTTTTTCAATATCTTCTTTTTCTTTCTCTTTAATCATCTTATCCAAGCGTAGCCACATGATTTTATAAATTACTGCGGTTAAAACTACGATAAAGAGAAAGGAAAGAAGTAAAAACGGTAGAAGCCATTTGGCGTTCAAGCTCACAGCTATCACTATGCTTGTATTCATTTAACTGCGCCTCTCTCCCAAAACAAAAGCAAAGCTTGTAACAACGCCGTCTTTATTCTGCTTAATGTTCTGCATAGAAAGAGTCGGCAGGAAGGATACGGCGTCCTTTGCGGTAATACTTGGCAGATTTTCATCCAAATAACTCATCATGGCCATCTTGGAAACCTTGATTTCCGTCTCATAAGCCACTTTTCCGCTGGCTCTGCCGTTTTTCTTCTGATAGTAAACCTTTGCCGGGAAAAGATAGTAAGAAGAATGTTCTTTTCTCTGTTTACTTTCCACAACGACGATACTGTCCGGATGAGCGGCATACAAATCAGCTGCAAGGAAGGCACGCCTTCCATCCTCATCAAAATGTACCCCCTCTTTATTCTCCTGATTCCGAAGCATTACGCCGTCTTCCCCTACATAGTAAAGATTATCAACCCAGGCATCCTTAATCATATGCCCATCCTGATCGAAGAAGTAGGTCTTTCCTTCCAAGTCCAGACGACCGGTCTGCATAGTTCCATCGGAATTGAGATAGTAACGTTCTCCTCCGATATCCTGGAAACCGCTTTGCATAATTCCATTTTCATCAAAATAGTAATACTTTCCGGCAATTTCCTTCCATCCGGTAACCCGATCTCCATTTTCATCGATGTAGGAACGTCCTCCCTCTTCATCTACAAACTGGGACAGATGATACTTCTCCGGATCCAAACTAATGCTAAAGCTCTTACTGTAGCTTTCTCCCATACTGCCGTCACTGGCTTGTGCATAGGCTGTCAAAGTGTAATTACCGTTTCGACTCAGCTTTATCGGAGCAAGATATTCCTCATTCTGAATATCCTCTTTTCCTCCACTTATGCTGTAAATGATTTTCTTTCCACTGCTTTTTAAGCTGATCTCCACAGGGTCGGTAAAACTGTCTCCCTGCAAATCCGATTCCACCTTGGGATCCAGAAGAGACAATGCTGTCTGAACCTCTGTATCCTCCGGGTAGAGCTTCTTCGCTTCTTCCAATGCCTTTACCGCCTCCTGATGTCTACCGGCCTTTCCATAGGCCTCTGACAAAAGAAGATAATATTTGCTGTTCTTCGTAAGGTTAGAGGGCATTCCTTCTAAAAGAGCTATCGCCTCGTCTCCCTTT
>CALHIC010000548.1 GCA_938030845.1 uncultured Oribacterium sp.
TCCTCCTTCTTTAAAGAAAAAGGAATGCCATAAAAGTATCCGGCACAGATTAATATTCCTCTTCTTTCCATACTTTCTCCCGTCTCATTGCACAAATTCCCTTTTTTGCATTTTCTATCCTAAGCATTTGCATAAAGTACTGTCTTTCCCTGAAAATGCATTCCCGCTTCTTTCGTAATCAATTTTCCTTTTTCTTCTCTCTCATAGAGCTAAAAAAATGGGAAAGCAAATCTCTCGCCTCCCCCTCCAGCACATTTTCCCGAATCACCACTCTATGATTTAGTTCCTTCATTTGTAAAACATTTAATAGAGAACCGCAGAAGCCGGCTTTGGGATTTCGAAGAGAAAAGACGAGACGGGAGATTCTGGCCTGTAAAATAGCTCCCGCACACATGGGGCAGGGCTCCAAATTCACATAGAGGGTGCAATCCTCCAAGCGCCAGTCTCCTATTTTCTTACAGGCCTTCTCAATGGCTAAAATTTCGCCATGATAGAGGGCATTATTCTTTTTGTTTCTCTGGTTATAGCCTCTACCCAATATCGTTCCCGGAAGAATCCCCTTTTCTTGGCAAAGTCTTCCCATGGGAGAGTCCGGCTTTGTCCCGTCATAAACAATCAGCGCCCCGATGGGAACATCCCCCCGGGACGCTGCTTTTTTCGCCAGGGAAAGAGCCATCTTCATATAGTCTTTCTCTGTTTTCATTTCTTTTTAAAACTCCTTGTAGAGAGACTTTCCAATCAGCTCAGAGGGAAGGGAAACGGAAAAATTATCCGCAACACTGGCACCGATTACGCCGAAGCTGTCCTGCTCCTCTCCTTGACCTCCTGCAATTCCCTTATGATAAACCAGGAGAGGCACCTGTTCTCTGGTATGGTCCGTTCCGGAAAATGTAGGATCATTTCCATGGTCCGCAGTCAGCATCAAAAGATCGTCCTCCTTCAATACGGACAACAATTCTCCCAGCTTCTCATCAAAGCGCTGAATTTCTTCTCCGTAGCCGATGGGATCTCTTCTGTGGCCGTAAAGGGCATCAAAGTCCACCAGATTCACAAAGCAAAGTCCTTTAAAATCCTCGTCCTTTGCCACGGCAATACACTGTTCCATCCCTTCCACAGAGGAACGGGAGTGGATGGCCTTATTGATTCCCTCTCCCACGAAAATATCATTAATCTTTCCAATGGAAATCACGGAAAGTCCCGCCTCTTCCAAATAATTCAGCACGGTTTTTGTAGGTGGCTTTAAAGCCAAATCATGGCGGTTGGAGGTTCTCTTAAACTCTCCTCTTCTCTCCCCTACATAGGGTCTGGCAATAACTCTTCCAACCCTCCACTCGTCCTTCATGGTGATTTCTCTGGCGATTTCACAGTCCTTGTACAGTTCCTCCAAGCCAAAATACTTGGGATCTTCCGGAGCCGCAATCTGCAAAACGGAGTCCGCAGAGGTATAAACAATCATACTTCCGGTCCTTAATTGCTCCTCTCCCAGCTCCTCAATGATTTCCGTACCGGAGGCTGCCTTGTTTCCAATCACCTTTCTTCCGGTCTTCTCTTCCAATTCCTGAATTAGTTCCGGAGGAAAACCTGTGTCGGTAAAGGTAATAAAGGGCTTTTCCGTCTTGATTCCCATCACCCCCCAGTCTCCGGTCATAGTATCTTTCCCGTTACTGGCTTCATTTGAGGCATAGTACTTGGCCATAGGCTTCTCCACAGGAGAAACTCCCTTTAAGCACTTTAAATTTCCCATGCCCAGCTTTTCCAAATTAGGAATGGAAAATGAGGGCATCCTTTCCGTAATATGAAGGAAGGTATCCGTACCTTCATCTCCAAACTTTGCTGCATCCCTTGCGTTTCCGATTCCCAAGGAATCTAAAACAATCAAAAATATTCTTTTA
>CALHIC010000549.1 GCA_938030845.1 uncultured Oribacterium sp.
TTCTAAGCTTTTACAAAACAAAAGCCAAGAACCCGCGGGCTCAGACTACCCCTTTTTCAGACCTATACTGCATATTCTGTTTGAAGCTTGTATTATAGTTTCTTTTTAAGCCCCCTACTGCATAATTTCTATTTTTATTCTTACAGCTCCTGTTTCTTATTTATCCCGCATCATGCTGAACTTATCCATAGGATAATTCTTCAAGTTATCCAATACTTTTCTGGTATCGGCTTCATCCAAAAGACTTTGACGGGACTTCTTAATCTCATTTTCCGCCTTATGACGAGAAGGACCGCCGACACAGCCGCCTTCACAGGCCATACCCTCGATAAAGTCCTCCGGAAGCTTTCCTGCCTTTAAGAGAGAAAGGGCGGTAACACATTCTTTTCCGCCGGAGCAGGCGCGAAGCTTGATATCGGTGGTGTCTTCTCCTCTTTCCCGCATACATTCCATAACCGCATTGGCTACGCCGCCGGAGCTGGCAAAGTTCTTTCCCCAAAGAGATGCTTCCTGATAAGGGCTAACCTCCGCCTCAAGCTGCACATCCTTGGAACGAAGTAAACTGCTGAATTCTCCAAAGGAGAGAACATAGTCCGCATTTCCCTCAATGCCCATTTCCTGAGACTCGGATTTCTTTGCCATACAGGGACCGATAAATACTGTTACACAGTCGGGGTGAATGGCTTTTAAATAACGGGAAACCGCCGCCATAGGAGAAAGGGTTTCCGACATATTTTCATGGTACTGATCCGGGAAGTGCATCTTCAAAAGGTTAATGAAGGCAGGGCAGCAGGAGGTGGTCATTTTCTTTCCTTCTTTTCTGGCCTCTGACCATTCCAATGCCTCGTATGCGGCGGTCATATCGCCACCCAGCCCAACCTCCACCATATCGGTAAAGCCGAGCTTCTTCAAAGCCACACGGATTGCGGACATAGAGATATCCTTACCGAACTGTCCCTCTGTGGCAGGGGCACACATGGCGTAAACTTCCTTTCCTTCCTTAATGGCGGAAATTACCTGCAGAAGATGAGTCTTAGTGGAAATTGCACCGAAGGGGCAGGAGTGCACACACTGTCCGCAGCGGATGCAACGATTATCATCAATAACGCAAAGACCGTTTTCATCGTAGGTAATAGCATTTACCGGACAAGGCTTTTTACAGGGACGGGTAAGCTGGGCAATGGCACTGTAGGGACAGGCTGTTGCACACATTCCACATTCCTTACACTTCATAGGATCAATGTGGGCTCTTTGGTCTGTCATGGTAATTGCCCCGAAGTGACAGCTATTCTGGCAAGCCTTACCTAAACAAAGACGGCAGTTATCCGTAACGGAATAGGAAGAAATAGGGCACTCCTCACAGGCCGGATCGATAACCTGAATCACATTGCTGCTCTTTCTCTTCGGGCTGGCATCCTCATTACAAGCCAGACGAATACGCCAACGAAGAATTTCCCTTTCCTTATATACACAGCAACGGAAGGCGGCCTTCGGTCCCGGGGATAACTCCCGGATTAAGCCTTCCTTTGCTGCTTCCGTAACTTCTCCGTTCCATGCGATTCTTGCCAAGCCTTCAATTACACGGTGTTTGAGAGGGATAAAACCCTTGTCATTTGTAACCATACTCTTTTCTCCTTACTTAGACTCTTTTCTGTTCCCGGAGAAGCGCTCATTTCTCCGAGAAGTCAAACTCGTTAAAAGTATAACATAGTTTTCCGCTTTCGGGGATATACTTTCCCTTAGTACGAAAAAAAATACTGACAGACAAAAGCTTCCTGTGATGATATTTCTGTATTTTTATGGGCCGGTAAAGCAGATACATTCACAATCCGGATTTCGTTCCATAAGCTTTCTTACTCTACTTACAAAACGGGCATAAAAATCAATAGCAATGCCGAGATTATTCCGAATAATCTCTCTTCTCTTTTCCTCATTCCAATCCTCTTGATGGGGCAAATCCCATAATTCATTCGGAAGAAAATAAGATATGGAAAAGTCGTCTATCAATTCATTTAGTTCCGGGTTTTCAAAGTCCTCTTGTAAAAGCCTTGCCTTTTCTTCTATTTCCTGTAGCATTTCTTTCATGGTAGGATAGCTGTAGAGATTCGGATCCGCATAGTCTTGGAATCCCCTACTATTATAGGGATCTCTATCGGTACATTTTTTATTCAAGTCTTCATCAAAGTATTTTTCAAGAAAATAAAACAAAAGAGGCTGAACATCCATTTCATCTATCATTATGATATTTCTATAGTAGTCTTGAGTGCCCCATGGATAATTTGAATCTACTGGTTTATCCTCTACCATAGTAGGTACAATCGAGAAATAACCGCCTGAATCCCCTCCTTCCAATATCGCTGCTTGGCGAATATCCTTCCGTGATTTGGATATCCTTTCCAAGGGTATTTTGTGTATGTCTTTATCCCAATTAAAATAGCTATAGAAAAGGCCACATGTAAATGTGGAATGACGCCCTGCCCGGATAAAAAAACGCAAACCGGAGTTACCAGACAGGGTAAAAACAAAGGCGTAATCCTCCCTTTGCACTTTTTCTCCTTCATCAGAGCCATGATAGCTGATTCTATGATAGAATTCCGGTCTTTTACATTTTCGAGAGAGCATCTCTGAAAAGAGAACGCCGGCATCGCAAGTTCCGTGATTTATGCCTTCTGTAGTATTCGGATCAATCTGATTTACGGACACGCCCAGCACTCCATCGGGAAAGATCATAAGCTCAACCGTGGAATAATCCTCCAGGACAAAAACAATCGGCTCCCAAAGTTCCAACTCGGCGTTTAGTTGAACATTGTTATACAATTCCTTGTTCATTCTCTGCATAAGATGCGCGGTCACTCCTGAGTCGCTTAACATCTTCAGTATGCGTTCTTCTAAAGCCCAGTCCTCTAAGTTGAGAGCAATACCGATGGCATTGATTTTGATGATTTTTTTCTTTGCAATCTGATTTTCTTCCCAAAAGGCATTTAATTCTTTTTCCGTCTTACAGAACGTGGGCTTCCATTCATGAATATCAAAGGGATTCATCATAAGCTTTCTCCTTAAAAAGAAATATTCTCTAAACTCTGAAATTGCCCTTATGGAGCAAAAAAAAGAGACGATAATTAAAATACAAAGTTAAAAAACAAAATAGAATTGATATTTAATCAAATATTTTAATAAAAACTTTGCGAAATGGAAAGAAGGTAATATAATAAATAAGATATTAGTAGATTTTTCATAAAATTACCAGAGAGCCTTACTAATATTTTTTAGAAAAATGTCGAAAGAATACCTAATTCAACTGTTTGTGATAAAGGTGGATTAGGGTATAGGAGAGGGAGAGCTTATGTCACTAATGCAAATGATTT
>CALHIC010000550.1 GCA_938030845.1 uncultured Oribacterium sp.
TCTTTTTATGGATACCATCGGCACCATTTTCATTGCGGCATGCTACGGTATGGGCTATGGCATCCTTACCGGAGTAGCCACCAACCTCTTGATGGGCTTTACGGCCAGCCCCAGCGCAATCCCCTTTGCCCTGGTCAATGTCGTGGTTGCGGTAGTAGTCGCCTTAATCAGTAAAGCCGGAAAGAAGGGCTTCAGCCTTCCCAAGGCAATCGTTGCCGGACTGCTTTTAGCTATTCTGTGCCCAATGGTGGGAGCTCCCATTCGTATCTTCCTCTTCGGAGGACTGACCGGATCCGGAACGGACTTGGTGATTATGGCCTTAAAGCAATCCGGTCAAGAGCTCTTTACCTCCGTTTACCTTGGAGCAGTCAGCGGAAACTTAGTCGATAAATTGCTGTCCTGCGTGCTGGTATCTCTCCTCTTACAAAGAAAAGCCATGAAACGAAGCCTCAACTTGGCCTAAAAGAAGAGGGAAAAAACGAATAACAAGAATAGATAAAAAGATTGACGAATAGTAATGGAATAAAACAACAGATTAGCGCCATGCAAAAACAGCATAGGTCTAAAATGAGGGTAATCTGAGCCCGCCGGTACTTAGTGAAAGCGAACGAAGTGAAGCTTGAACTTAGTGCCGCAAGGACAGACTTTTCATCAGAAAAGTCGTCCTGATGCAGACCAACTTCCGAAGGAAGTTGCTTTGCAAAGCAAAGTGAGCAGTGGTTAACATAAACCACTGCTCAGTCAAGGCGAAGTTAGCGAGAGCGTGCCCGAATTTTAGACCTATGCTGTTTTGCATACTATAATTATTCTGTTTTATATTCTTTTGCTTTTATGCCAAGGAAACTACGCCCATTTTCCGGACAGGCTGTAAAGCTTCGCCAAAAGACCTCCCAAAAACTTGCCGTGAAGCTTCCGGAATTGTTCCCTTTCTTCCTTTAGGCGGTTTTTGTTCTTCATTTGCTTTTTGGTTTCCGCTTCTCCATGTCTTCGATAGGAAAGCAAAGCCTTCTTAATATAGAGGAAACGCCCCTCTTTTTCCGCCAAATGTAGGAAGGCATCCCAATCCGTAATAAAGCGATAGTCATTTTTGAATAATAATCTTCTGCAATGTGCTGTCACATAGGTACAGCTGGGACAAGGAATGCTGTTTCCAAAAAGCAGGGGAAGCTTTTTCCAGAGGCTATTTTCCGTATGATGGGTAAAATGATAGGGAAGTCGCAGGATTCTTTTTACTTTCTCGGCAACATTCGGCAGCTTCTGTCCCATACCGTCAATATCCTGCACCGCAGTGAAAATCAGGCTGGCATCCGGATAGAGGGAATAGGCATGCTCCACAGCCTTCGAGTAATCTTCATGATAAAGGTCATCCTGATGGGCAAGGGTAACCAGCTTTGCTCTCTTTCTTCCTACCTCCAATGCAAAATTCCAATCCCTTGCCAAAGATGGCTCTCCGTTTCGGACAAATAAAGGCAGGCGATATTCTCTGGAAATCCTCTTTAAAAAGGCATTGGGAGTTGCGGTACAAAGGTAAATGGGAGATGAATTTTTTTGCTTTAAAAGAGATTGTATACATGCTTCCAAATAAGAGGATTCTCCGTAGCAGGGAATCACGAAGGCATGCAGTACCTTCTTTCTCTTCTTTAAAGCAATAAACTTTCTTTCCGGAAGCCCTCTTACGCCTCTTTCCTCTGCATGAGCGGCGGCTTTTTCGATAAATGCCTCGGTTTTTTCCTTTGCCGTCTTAAAAAATCTGCATCTTCTGGCTTTTCGCGCTTTAAAGGAAAGCCCCGACTTTTCCGACTTCTGAAGGATAGACTGTGGCTGTTCTGCCTTTCGTTCCGAATTCTGAAGTAGACTCAAGTTCTGAAGTTGTTCCGAGTTCTGATGCAGCTCCGGCTCTCGAACAGGATTCTGAGAGCGTTCTGGCCTTCCTTCCAATGCATGAGACAGCTCCTGCTTTTCTTCCTCCAGAAAGCGGTTTACACCGCCCTTAGCCTTCTCTCCTTCTGCAAATATTCTTTTCTTCAATGCTTCCTTATCCATTTTTACTCCTTTGGCATTGCGGTAAGATTCATAATGTTCCTATTTTAACAAAAAATTAATTTTATTTCTACCGTTCTGCGGAAGCTTTTTTCCCATAATCCAGGTTTTTCTTAATTCACGAAGAAGGGGTTGCAAAAATCAAAATAGTTTTCTATGCAATATAGGGCTATATTGCCGAAAATCTATTTATTTTGATTTTTACAGCCCCTTCTTCAAGAGCTTATATTCTTGCTATTTCGGATTATGCCTTCTTCTTTCTATAGAAGGTATTGTCCATCGGAAGCTTGGTTCTGAACTCATGGTCAAAGGCATAGTATGCGTTGGCAATGGCCGGAGCAATAGGAATGCTGGCAATCTCTCCGATACCCTTCGCACCATAAGCAAATGGGATAGGTGTATCTCTCTCTACATAGATTGCATGGATGTTTGGAATCTGGTTCGCACGAAGCAGTCCCAAGGTACCAAGCTTAGCAGTAGGTACACAATCCTTTAAGGGGAAGTCCTCGGTGAGAGCATAGCCCATTCCCATCAATACTCCACCTTCAATCTGTCCCTGAATGGCTACCGGGTTTACAACCTTTCCGGAGTCATGGGCAGCATATACATCCGTTACCTGTCCCTGCTCATCCAGAAGTACCAGGTTGGTGGCATAAGCGTAAGCCACGTGGGACTTGGGGTTGGGAAGGTCTGCGCCCAGCTTATCTGTGGGATCAAAGAACTCGAAGAAATATTCTTTTCCTTCCAATGCGGAAAGATCTCCGCCTACCTTGTCCAAATCTCCCTTAAGCTCTACGGCTAAGCCCTTTACCGCCTCACCGGTAATCAAGGTCTGACGGGATCCGGAAGTGGTTCCGGAGTCGGGAGAATCCTCTGTGGAACCCTTGGAAAGATCAATCTTCTCCACCGGAAGGCCGGTACCATCATGCATCATCTGCATAAATACGGTACGGCAACCCTGTCCGATATCGGAAGCCGCGGTGTACAGCTCTACCACACCATTTTTAATAACCGCTCTGGCTCTTCCCTTATCCGGAAGACCTACACCTACACCGGCATTCTTCATGGCGCAGGCAAGACCTGCTCTGCCCTTGTTGGCTTCGTAAATGTCCTTTACCGCCAATAAGGTTTCCTTAAGGGCTGTAGAGGAATCCGCAATCTGTCCGTTGGGAAGAACCTTTCCGGGCTCGATAGCATTACGGAAACGAATTTCCCATGGGCTGATGCCTACCTTCTCAGCCAGCTTATCAATCAACATTTCCAATGCATACTCACTTTGGCACACACCGAATCCGCGGAATGCTCCTGCAGGCGGGTTATTGGTGTAATAACCGTATCCATAGATATTGGTGTTTTGATAGGTGTAAGGACCTACAGAGTGCGTACAAGCTCTCTCCAGTACCGGTCCGCAAAGGGATGCATAAGCTCCGGTATCGAAGTAGATTTCACAATCCAAGCCCTGGAAAATACCGTTTTCATCACAAGCCAGCGTAAAGGTTCCTTCCATAGCATGACGCTTGGGGTGGAAGTTGATGGATTCCTGACGGGTAAACTTTACCTTTACCGGTCTTCCCACCTTTAAAGCCATCAGCACGGCAATATGCTGTACGGAAACGTCTTCCTTACCGCCGAATCCGCCGCCTACAAGCTTGTTCTCTACCACGATTCTGGAAGGATCCCAGCCCATCATGATGGAAATTTCTTTTCTGGTGTCATATACACCCTGGTCACTGGTATAAACCTTCACCCCGTCCTTATAAGGGAAGGCAATGGCGCACTCCGGCTCCATGAAGGCATGCTCGGTAAAGGGAGTCTTAAAGCTGTCGGTTACTACATATTTTGCTCCCGCAATAGCTGTCTTGGCATCTCCACGGGTTACATGTCTTTGCTGGCAAAGATTTCCGTTAGGATGAAGCTTAGGTGCATTTTCCGCCTTAGCCTCTGCAATACTTCTTACCGGCTCCAGAACTTCGTACTCCACCTTCACCAGCTTCTTAGCAGCCTCTAAAATAGAAGGAGTCTCGGCAACGATTAAGCAAAGGGCGTCTCCGATGCAACGGGTAGTGTCGCCTTCAGCAATCATAACATCCCAGTCCTGCTGAATATGTCCCACCTTGTTGTTGGGAACATCTGCAGCCTTTAAGATAGCAAGAACACCGGGAAGGCTCTCCGCCGCCTCTGTATTAATCTTCAAAATCTTGGCTCTCGGATACTCTGTACGAACAGCCCCACCGTAAACCATGTTTTCCATTTCCACGTCAT
>CALHIC010000551.1 GCA_938030845.1 uncultured Oribacterium sp.
GTGAAGAGCGGCAACATCGAAGCCGTACGCGCCGAGGCGCTGCTCTGCCGGGCATGGGCGGTCTTCAGCATCGCCAATGCCTTCTGCATGGCCTACGACGAGTCGAAAGCCGACCAGTATCTCGGACTGCCTTACCCCAAGGAGGCGAACCGGTCGGTGGACAAGCGGGGTACGCTGCGCGAACTCTACGAGAACATCAACGCCGACATCGAGGCGGCACTGCCCCATGTCAGCGACGAGTACATGACGGTGCCCAAGTATCACTTCAACCCGCGGGCCGCCTATGCCTTCGCCGCACGCTTCAACCTCTATTACCACAAGTGGGACAAGGCACTGGAGTATGCCACCAAGGCACTCGGTACGCAGCCGGCATCGCTCATGCGCACCGTCTCGCACTACAAGAGCCTGTCGGGCGGCCGCCGCGAAATACACAACAACTACATCAGTTCCAGCGAGAATGCCAACTTCATGCTCCAGACGGCGGTCTCTTACCTCGGGTATGCGACCACCTCAGGCGCCTTCAACCGCTACAACTACGCCAACTACCTCGTCGACCGAGAGCTGTACTGGGCGGAGATGCCCTGGGGCACCGGCTCGATCAACAACACGCTCTATGAGACGAAGCTCCTCTACGGACCCAACCAGGTGGTTGTCTATCCGAAGCTGGCGGACGAATGGGAATACACCAATGCCGCCAAGACGAGAGGCTACATCCATGTCGTCGATCCCGTCCTTACGGCTGACGAGACCCTCCTCGTGCGTACCGAGGCTGAGATCCTGCTGAAGAAATACACCGAGGCGCTGGCCGACATGAACACATGGGTGTCCGTACACTGTGCCCCGTCTTCCGGTACGGCGACACGTCCGACGCTGACCATCGCGTCCATCAAGGCGTTCTTCGACAGCCAGGAAACGGTGCCGGAGAAGATGGAAAGCAGCATATTCCGCTTCCAACAATGCATCAGGATGGTTAGCCCAAGAGAAAGAAACTCCGGTAGTCCTTGGTTTCCGCTAAATAACTGAACATTACGAAGACAATACACCAAAAGCAGAGCAAAGCTTGCGGGAGGCAAAGCCTTTCCCAGATATTGCACTGTTTTAGGTGTATTTTTTTGAAATAAGACAAAGGGCAAAAAGCGGGTCAGCATGGTGCCCAAAACACAAAGCGCTATGATAATGATGCGCTGCCATACAGTCATAAGCTTACCTTCGCTTCCATAAATTGCTGTTCCAGCTTAGGCTTTGCCAGGAGGAAAATGCTTAGGATGCCAAGCATAGCAGGTAGGATGAAATGATCTGCTTTAAAAATAACTAAGGACAGGATGGATACCCCCAGCCCCAGTAGGGAAGAAAAATGATTTTTCTCCTTCAAAAACTGATCTAAGAAAATCACCGCAAAGAGAGCAGTCATGACAAAATCAATGCCCTCTGTGGAAAAAGGCAGGACATTTCCAAGAAGCGTACCAAGGCAGGAGCCGACAACCCAGTAGATTTGATTTAACAGTGTTACAAAAAACATAAACCAGCCCGGATCTACCCCTTCCGGTATCTTTGCGCTGTAATTAATACTGAAGCTTTCATCACACATCCCGAAGATTAGATAGAAACGCTTCCATCCTTTTTGGGGAAATTTATCCAGCATGGCAATGCCGTAGAACAGATGGCGAAGCTGAATCATAATAGCCAGAAAAAGCGTTTCCAAAGGAGCAAATGGACCCAGCAGAAATCCCACAGCCAAGAGCTCTAAGGAACCTCCGTAGATTAAAGAGGCCATAAAGAAGGTGTAGACCACGGAAAGACCGGCGCTGTGCATATAGATGCCATAGGCAAAGCCCAGAAATAAAAAGCCGGTTAAGATGGGAACGGTATGAGGGAAGGCGGCCTCTAGCGCCTTTTTTTGCGGTTCATGAAGCATAAGACTATCCTTTCTAAAAGAAAAAACAGCAATAGTCTATAAATTTTTTTTATGAATTTCAAGGGGAAGGCGGAAAAATTATCATGAAGCATATCCTGCATGGCAGAATAGTCTTTTTCGAGAGAAGAAAACTGATAGCTTGAAGGAAATAGTCTGTATAGGAGTAGATAAAAGTTCAGCCTATCTGTCCCCTTACCCTTGAATATGTTCCTGTTAATATTGTAAAATTAGATGGTCGTTTTTAATAAAATCAATACAAAAAGGTAAAGAGGATCAACTATGACTGTCACTAAAATAGAGTGCCCCAATTGCCATGGCCAGCTTGATATACCTGATGGATTAAAAGAAGGCTTTGTCACCTGTAAGTTTTGTAATACCAAGGTATACATCGAGCCGTATAAGCCGAACATTACTCAGAATTTTAATATAAAGGAAGTGAATTACAATAAGTCCGGTGCCACCGTACATAATAACTCTAAGTTGCTTAATGTAATTGCGGTTGTCGTCATTCTCGGCATTCTTTCCACTGCTTTTCTGTTTGTAAGTATCCTTCCCCTTCTTCGTTATCGTTCTCCCGGAATTGTCAGCAATAAGGAAAGCTACCGAACGACTCCGAAAGCGGATGTGATGAAAAGCTTTTCCGAAAAGGCCTTTTCCAAGCCGTTGTCAAAAATTACGGCGAAGGACTATGCTTCTTTACAGTACCTTGCTATCATCAAGAAGAAGGATCTTTCTGACGGTGTGGATAAATGGTTTTTCTCTTACTCCACTTCGGTGGACGATTCCGGAAAGCCGGTGGAGGAACATACCGTCTATCTTCCCGGAGCGGATTATCTTGACGAAGAGGATATACAGCCTTTCACCGGTTTAATTTCTCTTTCCCTAGGCTCCGGTTTTCGCTATTCCTATGATGATGACAATGCCAATGATCTTCGTTGTCTTTCCAATCTGCAATTTTTTTCTACAGAATACGCTACTTTTAGCGAAATGGAAAGAACACTTCTGAATCCCGAGAAAATCATCGGTCTTTCCGGCGTTACGTTCCGCGATGAGCCGTCCTACAGTTATGATTATTCGAAAACGAAAGATATTGCAGATATTTACAAGTCTTTCTCTTCTTTAAGAGAACTCTCCGTATCGGTAGACTCGGATTTCGAGCCGGGAATCAGTGTACTCAGCTATTTTCCGAATCTGGAACACTTAGCTTTAAGAATAGAAAGTGGTAGAGATGAGCCTTTGGACCTTTCTCCACTCTCCTCTTTAAGCAATTGTAAGAGCTTATTTATAAACGGACCCTATTCGCAGTCTGTAGGAAATCTTAGTGTTCTATCCGGTATGCCTCAGATTGAGAATCTGGGAATTTCCAACATTCCGAATTTTAAAGATCTACAGTTCGCGCAAAATATGCCGAAGCTGAAGTCGCTCCGTCTCGTCAGTCTTCCGATTCTTTCATTGGACGGGCTGAGAAATATAAGTTCTTTAAACAGCCTTTACCTGGACTGTAGTAATCTGAAAAATGCCGATGCTCTGTCGAGCCTTACTTCTTTACAGACTTTGGGCTTTGCTTACCATAATTATGAGATTCCGGATTTACACGGCTTATCCGCTTTGGAAAATGCAGAGGTTTATTGCAATGACTTGGATAAAATCGCGGGTATGCCATCTCTTAAGAGTTTGACTATCCATAATAATGCACAGGAATATGAGGGAGACTTCCTACGCGGTATGAATAGCCTAAGTGATTTAGTGATTGTCGGAAACGGCATTATAGGAGAGGTACTGCCTTCTTTAGGGCAGGCTTTACGGGAGCTTCCTTCCCTACAAAAAGTTACTTTCCGCGGAACTCCCATGGACAGTTACCAAGACTACAGCAGTTCTCTTTCCAATCTCGGTGTAAAGGAAATGTATTTTCTGCTCGAAGATGATAGTATTACGGCGGATAAGCCTCTTCTTCCCCTTTATCTGAGCAAACTGGAGGACGATTATACGGTTCAGGTCTTAAATCTTTCTCTTGCGAGAATCCAAAATTTGGATAATGAAACAAGGAACTTCTATCCCAACGCAAAGGCCTATCTCTCCCATTTTAAGGCTCTGAAAAGGCTGTACATTGCCGGAAATACACTGGAGAACCTGGATTGTATAGAGGGGCTTACAACTCTTGAGGAGTTGGATATTTCGGAAAATTACATCTCTGATATCTCCGCCCTCCGGAATTTTCCGAACTTAAAGAAAGTAAAACTCTCCGGAAATCCTGTAGTGAATACGGAGATTTTACCGGACAGTATAGAAATTGTTCCAAGCTTAGACTAAATAGCGGACTGAAATGACTAAGTTGAAGTACATCGTATAAGTTCCAATGCGTGCAAGTGTCTTTATAATTTTGATTCCGGATTGTGGAAGGAAGGATCCGACTATTTTCTGGACTACTATAGGAAATCCGAGCAAAAAGTAAGCGGCTAAACCATCATTTTCAAATCATCGTTTTCAAATCATAACTTTCCCTAAAATTTATTGCATAGAACTTCTTTTCAGAGTATTCTTGAGCGGTATTGAATTTAAGGGGGAGAGAAGATGTTTTCTATACTGTTGCTCATGATTTATCTGGCATTTATCAGTCTTGGACTGCCGGATGCTTTGCTGGGCTCGGCCTGGCCGATCATGTATCAGGAATTTGCTGTTCCCGTATCTTATTCGGGAACAGTTTTTATGATTATTTGCGGAGGAACCATTCTCTCCAGCTTAAACAGTGAAAAATTGAATCGTCGCTTTGGAACCGGGAAAATTACGGCAATTTCGGTGCTTTTAACCGCCATTGCCTTATTCGGTTTTTCCATTAGCCACAGCTTCCTTATGCTCTGCCTTTTTGCCATTCCTTACGGTTTGGGAGCAGGTTCTGTGGATGCGGCCTTAAATCACTATGTGGCTTTGCACTATTCCAGTAGACACATGAGCTGGCTACATTGTATGTGGGGCTTGGGAGCCTCCGTAGGCCCTTATATCATGGGCTTTGTTTTACAAAGAGGGGAGCCTTGGAATAGGGGCTATCTGATTGTTTCCATAATTCAGTTTATTCTGGCTATCATTCTTTTTTGCAGCCTCTCCTTATGGAAGAAAAATCCGGAGGAGCTAAAGGACAATGGCTCAACTGCTCCTGGTGCGATGGAGGGAAAGGCTACCTCCGACGGGGCTGA
>CALHIC010000552.1 GCA_938030845.1 uncultured Oribacterium sp.
AAGAACCCCGGCAAAGATTGCTGAGCTTTTAAACAGCGGACATATTCTGGTAGCATTGATGGGTAAGGGCGCATTAACCAATGGAGGACATTTTGTTATTATTACAAAGCAGAATCCAAACGGCACCGTATCTATCGCAGATCCCAACAGCTATAAGAAAACCCAGCAGGATTGGGATCCGGCACAGCTGATGAGGGAATTAAAGAAGAACTATGACGGCGGCGGACCACTTTGGGCCGTAAGCAGTCCGAGAAATTACGGAAGATAAATAAGATAGCGCACGCCATGCGAATAATACTTGTTAAAATATGATGGCGCAGTTCGCACACAATATTCATTAATAATAGAATAGGTCTGAAATCGGGGCACAGGAAGATTATCCCTGATTTCAGGTCTATTTTTTTTAGAATAATATCTTTTACTTTCGCTTTATTTCGCTTTATCTTTATATTTCTTATCTTTATATCCCTTCCTCTTTTTTATCTCTTTCTCTTTTTTATCTCTTCCTCTTTATACAAATTCAAAGTCTTCCACTGCCTTAAACCAGCTCTTTCTTCCTCCATGGAAGATAAGGGCTAAAATGGCAATAAGCAGATATGCTATCGCGAATTGGGAGCTTGGATAAAAGCCAAGGGAAGCACTATGGCTACCGCAATCGCCGCATAATGCTTTTTATCATTGTCCTTAAAGGCCTGAGCCACCATAACCACGACGCACCAAAGGAAGGTGATGGCACAAACTGCCATACAAAACAGCAAAAAAAGAAGCGAAGTATCCCTCGCTTCTTTTTCACATTTGGTTTTGTAAGTTATTCTTTCTTCCCTATCCTTCGATAATTTGCTTCGAAGAAAAAATAATTTAATATGCTTTTTTGATGGTATTTCCCTTAGGCAAATTATGCCTGCTCTTCTAATTCTTCTCCGCTTAAGCTGCTGACAACTTCAGCAATTCTCTTCACTACAGAAGAAATCTTCTCATTTACTGCGGAGCTGGAGTCGGAAAGTCTTCCAACCTCATCTGCTACCACACCGAAGCCCTTGCCGTGTTCTCCGGCTCTTGCCGCCTCGATATTTGCATTTAAAGCAAGAATCTTCTGTCTGCTCTGAATGCTCTTTAAATCGTTGGTGCTCTTTCTGATTTCCTTTACCAAACTCTGGGTTTCGGTAATTCCTGCGGAAAGACGGCTTGCAAATTCCTCAAAACGTCCAACGCTGCTTTCTGCCTTTACGAACTCTTCGAGAGTGAGGCAAAGAAGCTTTAATGCAGCCTCCTGTCTATCTCTGTCTCCGTCCTTATCCTCTTTCAGATAAAGGCTTGCCACTTTTTCTCCATCATACTGGAGTTCACACTGAATAGAAGAAGAGCCAAATTCTTGGGATCTGCGATCTAAAGCGTCTGCCTTCCCTGGCTCTCTCTCCTCACCGTCAGCATAGTATACGGTTTTTCCGTCTACTGACTGTACCATTGCTTCCAATCCTGTTCCTTTAGCCCAATTGCATAAAATGGATTGAAATTGCTCTTTTCCTGCAAAATCTTGAATATGAATTGCCATTTTTTTCCTTCCTCTTCTATTTGTAGATAGGTAAAATAACCATCGCTAGATTATTTATCGGCGAAGCCGGAAATTTATATAATGAATTTCTTTCGAATTTCCGCCCTCCTTTTCAAAAAAATTAAGCCAGTCCCGGAAAACTTTCCGATTCTCCAAAAAGTCATTTCTTATCTCTTTAATCTCCATAGAAACTAATCAGCATTTGCTATTATTGAGTCCGTTTTATCACCCTATTGAAAT
>CALHIC010000553.1 GCA_938030845.1 uncultured Oribacterium sp.
GTCTTCTCCCTTGTATTCAATTGGAAGTAAGCTTGTGGAAATGGAAAACTTTCTCTTCTTTTCTTCCTTATCAAAGTCGGAAACTGTATTGCCTTCGTCTACGCTGCCCAGTCTGTTTGTTACCTTGGTCACATAGCAAAGACACTCTGCTACAGTCGTTTTTCCGGCACTGCCGTGCCCTAAAAGAACAACATTACGAATACTTCCGGTATCATACACCTTCATAGAAACCTTTCCTCCAATCTTAGCTTCTTGTGAGAACCTATTCTATTCAGCCCTCTTTTGCAACGAGAGTCTGAAGCGTTCCCACAGAAAACTCGTTGATAACAAAATGGATAGTCATATTGTATCGAAAAAGGGACGAAATTTCAATCTTCTTAGTCAAAAAGAGAGATTTGATTGGAGAGAGGAATTTCTCCCAGTAGTCCTAATTCATGGAATTTATCTGCAAATGCCTTCGGGCAATGTGTTCTTTGCACAAAATCATCCTTGGAAAGGTAGGGACCGTATTTTGCCCCTTCTTCAAGACCGAGGGCTACCGCCTCTCCGAGTCCCGCTATACAGCTGAAGGAAGGCATGATTTCTCCTTCTTCCGTAATCTGAAAATCCTTAGCCTTTGCCTTATAGATATCGAGCTTTGCAAAGCGAATGCCTCTTGCATACATTTCCTCACAGATTCGCATATCACGAAGACAAAGATTTTCTGTCGCGGAAAGCTTATCCTTCTCCAGATACTCCTGCATATAGAAACGGAGCTTTTCCACCCCGAAGCACATTTTATCAAAATCAAAGCCGTCCGCACGCACGGAATAATATGCCGTGTAGTATTCTCGCGGATAGAAAACCTTACAGTAAGCCACACGGTAAGCCATCATGACATAAGCTGCGGCATGGGCCTTCGGGAACATGTACTTGATTTTCTTACAGGCATCGATATACCACTCCGGTACACCGTGGTCACGCATGTCCTGACACCACTCCTCTTTTAAGGGCTTATGCTTTCTGGTGGCCTCCA
>CALHIC010000554.1 GCA_938030845.1 uncultured Oribacterium sp.
ATATCAATAGCCTTTCCTTTATAATGCACCGCATAATTGCTTAGGTTGATTACCAAGTCTTCGTAGGCGATATATTTGCCCTTTCGTAAAAGGTCTTCTCCCCCTTCCTTTTCTTTCTCTTCCTCCAAAGGCGGAGAAAAGACATGCTGGCTTCTTCGCAAAACCGCCTTCACTCTGGCTACCAGCTCCTTGGTATCAAAGGGCTTTAGCATATAGTCGTCCGCTCCAAGCTCTAAGCCCAGCACCTTATCAAAGGTCTCTCCCTTTGCGGAAAGCATGATAATGGGCACATTGGAGCTTGTGCGTATCCTTCTGCAAACCTCGTAGCCATCTATTCCCGGAAGCATCAGGTCTAAAATAATCAGTGCCACCGGCTCTTTTTCCAAACTTTTCAAGGCTTCTTCCCCGTCTTCACAGATTCGGGTATCGTAGCACTCCTTTTCCAGATAAAGGGAAACCAGCTCTGCAATGGAGCTGTCATCATCCACAATCAAGATTTTTTGTTTCTCCGCCATGCTTCCTCCTTTCTACTATCTTCCAATGTTTAATATTCTAAAAATATCTAGACCTACTCTTTTCTTCAATCTGTATAGGAACTTAAGCAGCTCCTGCTTTTTCTTCTATCACAGACTTTCTACTTCTTAAAGAAGGCAATGCTGACGCCGTCAGAACCTTCCCCATACTCTCCTAAACGGAAGGATTCGATATGCTTATTCTTTTTTAGGCATTCCTGCACCATCTTTCGAAGGGCTCCGGTACCTCTTCCATGAACGATTCGCACCTGCGGCAGTCTTGCCAAAAAGGCGTCATCCAAATATTTATTCAACTCCGGCAATGCGTCCGCCGTCATTTTTCCGATTAAGTTAATTTCCGGAGAGATGCCCAGCACCTTTCCTCTTCCAATGGAAGCGACTTTTCCCTGATTCTTCTCCGGCTTTTCCTTTTCCTTATGCTGGATGAATTCCACATCCTTGGCGGAAACCTTGGTGCGAAGCATTCCGGCAGTGACGGTAAACATTCCGTTTTTATCCGGCAGGGTGGTAACGGTTGCCACCATATCGTGCATACTCAAAACCCTTACCTTGTCTCCGATGGCAAGCTTCTTTAAGGAAATGGTCTGGGAGGGACCCTTTACCAGGGTAGAGGACAGGGCCTCGTCATTTTCCCGTATCTTTTGGTGCAGCTTGGTTCTGGTCTTTTCTCCCTCTAAGGCACTGCTCTTTCCTGCCTCCTGACGCCGTAATTCCTTTACCACCTGGTCAGCGGTTTCCTTAGCCTCCCGTAAAATCTGGGCAGCCTCTTCTCTGGCTCTTTGCAGGATTTTTTCTCTTCCCTTTTCGATGCCTTTGGTGGATTCTCTGGCCCGCTGCTTTAGGCTCTCCACCTCTGCCTTGTACCGCTCGATTTCTTCCTTTTCCCTCTGGGCAAGGCGTTTGGTATTTTCCAAATCTGCAATCACATCTTCAAAATGCAGGTCTTCCTCTCCCAAACGGTTCTTTGCAGAGGCAATGATGTCCTTTCGAAGACCAAGCTTCTCCGCAATGGCAAAGGCGTTGGACTTTCCGGGCACACCGATCAGCAAATGATAGGTGGGGCGCAGGCTTTCCACATCGAAGGCGCAGGCGGCATTTTCCACTCCCTCTGTAGAAAGGGCGTAAAGCTTCACCTCCGCATAGTGGGTGGTGGCCAGGGTTCGAATCCCCTTTTGGAAGAGGTGGTCTAAAATTGCCAAAGCCAATGCGGCTCCCTCTGTAGGATCTGTTCCCGCTCCCAACTCATCAAAAAGGCAGAGACAGTCTTCCCTGGCCCCCTGTAAAATCCGCACCGTATTGGTCATGTGGGAGGAGAAGGTGGAAAGGCTTTGCTCAATGCTTTGCTCATCTCCGATATCCGCATAAATCTCCCGATACACCGTAATGCTGGAGCCTTGGAAAGCCGGAATAAAGAGTCCCGCCTGCCCCATGAGCTGAAACAGTCCCAAGGTCTTTAAGCAAACCGTCTTACCCCCGGTGTTGGGACCGGTAATCACCAAAAGGCTGAAGTCATCTCCCAGGCGAATGCTGATGGGCACCACTTTGTCTTTGGGGATCAGAGGGTGACGGGCATCCAAAAGCACCGTCTTTCGCTCCTGATTCAAGATAGGCTTTACCCCGTCCATCTTATTGGCCAGCTTGGCCTTGGCAAAAACAAAGTCCAAATGACTTAAAATCTTTACATTTTCCCCCAATTCCTCCGTAAAGGGTGCTAAAGAAAGAGAAAGCTGTAAAAGAATCTTCTCCACTTCCTTCTTTTCTAAAGACAAAAGCTCCCGCATATCATTTTCCAGCTGTACAATGGAGAAGGGCTCCATAAAAAGAGTAGCCCCTGAGCTACTTTCGTCATGAACAATTCCCCGGAAAGCATTTTTATACTCTGCCTTAACAGGGAATACGTGTCTTCCGTTTCGAAGGGTTATGACCGGATCCTGCAGCATGGAACGGTTATGCTGTAAAATGCGATTTAACTCCTGATTGATTTTTTCCTCTAAGCCCTTTTCCTTCCTACGCAGCTGGGAAAGCTCCGGACTGGCATCATCCGCCAGCTCCTCTTCGGAAAGAATACAGCGTTGCAGCTCTCTTCGAACTTCATCCAAGGGCGCTAAAGCCTGAAAATACTCCTGCAAAGCATCTTCCCGCTCTTCTCCCTGTTCCTTCGCCTTTTTCGTCTTTTCTAAAATCAGGATAATGTCATAAAGCTCCGGAATGGAAAGGGCTGTGGATAAGGCTAAACGGGAAAAATAGGGGCGGATTTCTTTGATTCCCCGAAAGGAAATGCCACCCCCTAAACGAATACGGTCTTGAGCCGCCTCTGTCTCCGAAAGACTCTGCTCCACCTCTAAAAAGGAAGAAGAAGGCTCTAAGGCCTTCAGCTTCTCCTTACCCAAAGAAGAGTCCGCCTCCTCCACTAATCGGTCTATGATTTTGTAAAACTCCAATGTCTTTAAGACCTTTTGGTTCATTCTATCCCTTTCTACTTTTCACCGAACTTATTCCTTATCCAGCATCAGCTTTGCACAGCCGTAAATTCCCGCATCATTTCCAAGCTTAGCCAGCATAAGCTCCGCCTTCTTATTGAGAATTGGTGTATGTTCCTCATAATGCTTCTTAATAATCTGTAAGAGGAAGTCTCCTGCTCGGGAAACGCCTCCACCGATAACGAAAACCTCCGGATCCGCAATCATGGAAACCTGCGCCAAAACAATCCCCAGATAACGCATACTGCATTCCAGGCTTGTGCTGGCCAGAATATCTCCCTCCTTGGCCGCCTCGCAAACAATCTTTGCGGTAAGGGCCTTTCCATAGATACGAAGAGAAGAAGGATCTCTGAACATCCGAAGAAAACGCTCTGCCTCCTTCACAATTCCGGTAGCGGAAGCCACCTGCTCCAGACAGCCCATACCGCCGCAGGCACAACGCTCTCCCTCCACATCCCGCACATGGATGTGTCCGATTTCCGCTCCTGCACCATGAGCGCCGGTAACAATTTTGCCATGCAGAATCAAACCGCCACCTACGCCGGTTCCCAAAGTCACCATCAGCAAATCCGAGAAACCTCTTCCTCCTCCCTGCCAAAGCTCTCCAAGGGCCGCCACATTGGCATCATTTCCTACCGCACAGGGAATCTTTCCTCCCATCAGCTCTCTCATGATTTTTGCCGGATAAATGTCTTTCCAGCCTAGATTTACCGCAACAGGCACATGTCCGTCCGGCTCTACCGGTCCGGGAACACCGATTCCGATCCCTGCCACATCCTCATAGGCAATGGTTTTCTCCGCCAAATGCTTCTTTAACTCCTCAGCCACATCCGGAAGAATATACTTTCCCTGCTCCGCCTTTCTGGTGAGCACCTCCCATTTGTCCAACAGTACGCCGTTATAGGTAAAGATACCGCATTTTACGGAAGTTCCCCCTACATCAATGCCTACGCAATATTGATTCATCTTATCCCTCCTCTGTAGCAAGCTACACACCTTACTCTTCTGAATGTTTCTATAAGCACATGGATGAAGCTTTTTCTATTTTACCCGAATAGCTTCTTCTCTGTTTCGATATGCCAAGAATAAATCCGTTCCCCCGAACTGAATTTTTGACAAAGAACGAATGTATTGCAAACCTTCTTCGGTCTCCCCATTATAACGCAGTCTGCCTTGAAAATCATAAACTTTAAAATATTTCTCTTGATAGAGAATCACCTTGTCCTGACTTAATTCCATGTTGTTGCCCATAAAGTCTATGGGTTTATCCAGAATTTTCTCTCCGGTCTTTCGGAAAATCAAAAGTCTATAGGGTTTTTCCTGCTTTTTCTTTTTACTTCCGGAAGAGACTTTTGTCTTTTGCTTTTCTTTACCGGGATTCTCTTTGCTTTCCGTAAGGGTACTTCCGCTTGCTACAGGACTTTGTTTCTTTTTCTTCGTCTCTTTAGTATTGCCACCCTTTGCGCCCTCTTTACCACCGGACTTTCCCCCATCCTCCTGGGGCTCGCCTCTTTGATCCGTAAGAACTGCAAGATAGTTATTATCATAGGAAATCATCCGAATCGTTTCCGGAATTTCCACCTTCTTCTTCAGCTCCGGGCTGGTTCTTACTTTCGTAGAGAAGAAAGCCAAGCCTCCGTCATACGCCGCAAAGGATTCCTCATCGGTAAAAAAATGCACTCTTCCTACAATGCCCCCGGAAAAATCATCGGTAAAGCCCCCTACCACTCGGTCAGCACCGGCATTTTTCCCTAAGGAAGAAAAATTATAATAAACCACTCTGGATTTCACAGCGGTCTGCTCCAAATGGGCAAATGCCACACAGAGCTCTGTTCCATCCGGAGAAACGGACAAATCCATGGGATAACCGTCTCCCGACATCACCGACTTTATGCCGATGTCCAGATTTTTGCCCTCCTTGGAAAATACCGTGATATAGGTTCCCTGATCCTCCGACAAAAGCGCATAAACCACACCTTTTTCGGAAATCCGTAATTTTTCTATGGTACTGGGAGCTTCTCCCTGCCCGCTAAGTCCCTGGGAAGAAAAAATATACAGCTTGGTGCCGCCCTGCTCTCCGATGACAGCATAATCTCCGGAGACGGAAACCAGGGCTCGCCCCATTTCAAAGGCCTGATCCCAAAGCACCTTTCCCTGGGAAGAAACATATTTCGCTCCGTCCTTACTGAGTTTGATTACCCCATCCCGGTAAGGAAAATAGCTGTATTCCTCCTCTACATCCTTACTTTCTTCCAAAGCCCACTTAAAGCTTGATACAAACTCTGTTGGTTGATCTTGAATAAA
>CALHIC010000555.1 GCA_938030845.1 uncultured Oribacterium sp.
TAAACAGAGGTTGATTGAAGCCAACCTTCGTTTGGTTATTTCTATTGCCAAAAGATATACCGGCCGCGGAATGAGCTTCCTGGATTTGGTGCAGGAAGGAAATCTCGGTTTGATTAAGGGTGTAGAAAAATTTGACCCGGAGAAGGGCTTTAAGCTTTCCACCTATGCTACCTGGTGGATTCGTCAGTCCGTAACCAGAGCCTTGGCAGACCAGGCAAGAACCATTCGTGTTCCGGTTCATATGGTGGAAACCATTAACAAGATGTCCAAGATGCAGAGAAAGCTGACCTTAGAGCTTGGTTATGAGCCTTCCGTAAAGGAACTGGCGGAGCATTTGGATATGACAGAGGAGAAGGTACAGGAAATCATGCAGATTGCCAGAGAGCCGGCTTCTTTGGAAACTCCCATCGGTGAAGAGGACGATTCCAACCTGGGAGATTTCGTAGCGGATACCAATGTTCTTTCTCCGGAGGGAAATGTGGAATCCGTAATGCTTAGAGAGCATATCGATACGCTTCTCGGGGATTTAAAGGAAAGAGAAAGACAGGTTATCGTACTTCGTTTCGGTCTGGAGGACGGACACCCGAGAACTTTGGAAGAAGTGGGAAAAGAGTTTAATGTTACCAGAGAGAGAATTCGACAGATTGAGGCGAAGGCTTTACGAAAGCTGAGAAATCCTGTCCGTTCCAAGAGAATTAGAGACTTTTTACAGTAAGGAAGCTATGAAGAAAAATTATGAACAGCTGATGGAAAGCCATCTTCCGAAAAACGGAGAAAAAAAGAGATTGCTGCTCCATGTCTGCTGTGCTCCCTGCTCCACGGCAGTACTGGAGAGCCTGGAGCAATATTTTTCCATCACCATCTTCTTCTATAATCCGAACCTGGATTCGAAATCCGAGTTTGAACACAGGGCGGAGGAATGTAAGAGGCTGGTGAAGGAAATGGGCTTTTCCATGGATGTGATTGTGTCCAACTATATCCATGAGGAGTTCCTGGAGATAGCCAAGGGTTTGGAAAAGGAGCCTGAAAGAGGGGCCAGGTGCGATGCCTGTTTCAATCTTCGATTGGAAGAAACTGCCCAATACGGGGCAGGCTGGAATAAAGAACATCCGGATTTGGCATTTGACTACTTTTGTACCAGCTTAAGCATCTCTCCTTTAAAGGATGCTACTGTTTTAAATGAAATCGGAGAAGCCTTGGGAGAGAAGTACGGAATCGCCTATCTGCCTTCGGATTTTAAGAAAAAAAGTCGATACCTTCGTTCCATAGAATTATCCAAGGAACATAATCTGTATCGGCAGGACTATTGCGGATGTGAATTTTCCAAGGCGGAAAGCATCAGAAGAAATAAGGAAAGAGAAAAAGCGGAAAGCTGCTCGAAATAGGAGGGGGATATGCTTAGTCAAGAGGTAAAAATCATCAATGAATCAGGCTTACATTTACGTCCGGCCGGGGTGCTTACCCAAACCTGTATCCGATATAAAAGTGAAATTATTTTGCATTACGGAGAGCGTAAGATTGTAGGAAAGTCCGTGCTGAACGTGATGGCTGCCGGGGTAAAACGGGGTAGCACCGTATTGGTAGAATGTAACGGTCCGGATGAAGAAGAGGCCCTAAAGGCGGTGGTGGAAGCCATTTCCAACGGCCTTGGAGAAGGCCCGGAGGGCTCAGAGCCACTATACACATAAGAAAAAAGGGGATGTGAAAAATCACATTCCCTTTTTAATTGCTACAATGATGAAGCTCATCACTCCAAAATCCCCTTCAATACTTCTACCGCATGAGCCAGTGTCTTACTGGTATCAATAGCCTCCACGGCTCCGGCATCCATATAGGCGGCATTGCCCGGTTCAATGGGAAGCTTTGCCAGAAGCTCCAGTCCTTCTTTTTCAGCCAGCTCTTCAATATGGCTTTCTCCAAAGACGGAGATTTTCTCCTCGCAGTTGGGACACTGGAGGTAGGACATATTTTCAATAATTCCCAAAATAGGAATATTCATCTTTTCCGCCATCCGTACAGCCTTCTGCACAATCATGGAAACCAGGTCCTGGGGGGAGGTAACAAGCACAATTCCCGCCACCGGCATGGATTGAAATACGGTTAAGGGGACGTCTCCGGTTCCGGGAGGCATATCTACGAAGAGATAATCAATATCCTTCCATTCTACCTCCTGCCAGAACTGCTTTACCGCATTGGCAATCATGGAGCCTCTCCAGATTACGGGATCGGTTTCATTTTCCAAAAGCAGATTGGTGGAAATGATTTCCACGCCTCCTGCACTTTTCTCCGGCACCATGGACTTTCCGTCGCTGCTTAACGCTACGCCGTCGTGAGCCAGTCCGAAAGCCTTAGGAATGGAAGGCCCGGTAATATCCGCATCTAAAATTCCTACATGGTAGCCTGCCTTATTCATTGCGGAAGCAAGTAAGGAGCAAACGGTGGATTTTCCCACACCGCCCTTTCCGGATACGATGCCGATTACCTTCTTTACGGAGGAACCGGGGGCTAAGGGTAACTTCTGAATTCCCGCACTTTTACTTGGGCAGCCGGATGAGCAGCTGCTACAGTTGGAGTTACAGGAAGATGAATTTTGTTCTGCCATAATATTTCCTTTCTCTATACCTTTTCCTTCTTCAGGAAAGCCACAAAGCTCTCTAAGGAAGGAGAGTTGTTCTTGCTGTTATACAGAAAAGCAATTCTTCGCTTTTCTATAGGCTGGGGAAGTTTTATTTCCACCAGCTGTCCATTTTTTAGATCCTCCTCCACAAAATCTCGAATTACCCAGGCAATACCGATGCCGATTTTGGCTGAGTCAATCAGAAGATCCATGGTGTTTAATTCCATAATCTGGGGACAGTAAATCTGATTCTCCTTCAGATAATTCTCAATATGATGCCGGGAGAGATTTTGCTCCTCCAAAAGCATCACATTGGCATCCTGAAACAAGGAAAAGGCTTCTCCCCTAATGTTTTTCAGATTACGCAAATATTGAGGAGCTGCCACCAGAATATCCTCCACTTCCCGCTCCATCAGAATTTCCTGATTGATACCAAGCTTTTTCGGAAGAGCGGCTAAAGCCAGATCAATCTGATGATCTTCTAAAAGATGGAGGGTTTTTCCGCTATCCTGATTCTTCAAGCTGATACGAATATTGGGGTACTCCTTCATAAAAGCCTTCAGATAGGGAAGAAGAATAAAACGGCAAAGGGTGCTGCTGGCACCGATATCCAGATGACCGATATGAAAGTCCTTCATTTTCTGAAGGGTTTCTTCCGCCTCTTGAATATGGGCAAAGGCATCCTTAATATACTGAAATAAAACCTTTCCCTCATCGGTTAAGCTGACGCCCCGGGAATTTCTTTTAAATAGCTTGATTTCTAAACTATCCTCTAAGCGAACGATAGTTTTGGAAATCGCCGGCTGGGAAATATAGAGCTGTTCTGCGGCCTTGGAAATGTTTCCGCTTTTGGCCACTTCATAAAATATCCGATAGGTGGATAGGTTCTGTTCCATGTTTATCCTTTCTTTTTGAGATAACTTAAGGGAATAATAAGTATCTAAAAAATGTATTTTAATTATAGCAGTAGCTTTGTTACACTGTAAAGAAGAATGCAATTCTGCTTTTATAAAATACATAGGAGCAGGCGGTTTAGCTAGGAAGTAAGGAGATTTCCATGGGAATGACGATGAGTCAGAAGATTTTGGCCAAGCATGCAGGCTTAGAGGAAGTACAGGCAGGACAATTAATTTTAGCCAAGGTGGATTTGGTACACGGAAATGATATCACCACTCCGGTGGCAATTCGTGAGCTGGATAAGATTCACGGAGAGGGAGTATTTGACAAGGAGAAGGTAGTCTTTGTTATGGATCACTTTGTGCCTAATAAGGATATTACCTCTGCTAAATGTACTCAGATTTGCAGAAACTTTGCTAAGGAGCATGGACTGAAGCACTACTATGATGTAGGAAACATGGGGATTGAGCATGCCTTGATTCCGGAGCAGGGCCTGATTACAGCGGGGGAGCTGTCCATCGGTGCGGACTCCCATACCTGTACCTATGGTGCATTGGGCGCTTTTTCCACCGGCGTGGGTTCTACGGATATGGCGGCGGCTATGGCTACAGGAGAGCTTTGGTTTAAGGTGCCGAATGCAATTCAGGTTATCTTAAAAGGAAAGCTGCAAAAGTATGTCAGCGGTAAGGATGTGATCTTACACCTGATTGGAAAAATCGGAGTGGACGGCGCACTTGATCGGTATGATTGGTGTGGATGGAGCTCTCTATGAGTCCATTGAGTTTACCGGAGAGGGTGTGGCTTCTCTTTCTATGGACGATCGCTTTGCCATCTGTAATATGGCCATCGAAGCCGGTGGAAAGAACGGCATTTTCCCTGTGGATGAGAAGACTCTGGAATATATAAAGGCTCATTCCAATAAGGAATATCATATCTATGAGGCAGATGAGGATGCGGAGTATGATAGAGTCATTGAGATTGACCTTTCTACCCTTAAGTCCACGGTGGCCTTTCCCCATTTACCGGAAAATACCCATGAAATCGGCAGCTTTGAGAAAATCAGCATTGATCAGGCGGTAATCGGTTCCTGTACCAACGGCAGACTTTCCGATATCAAGGTGGCGGCTGAGATTGCCAGAGGAAGAAAGATTGCGGAAAATGTTCGTTGTATCGTAATTCCGGCTACCCAGAAGATTTATCTGGAGGCTATGGAGAAGGGCTATATTAAGGATTTAATCGAGGCGGGAGCTGTAGTGAGCACCCCAACCTGCGGTCCCTGCCTTGGAGGCTATATGGGAATTTTGGCGCCTAATGAGCGTTGCATTTCCACTACCAACAGAAACTTTGTGGGAAGAATGGGAGATGCCAGCTCGGAGATCTACCTTGCTTCTCCGGAGGTGGCTATGGCATCGGCGGTTTTGGGATATATTGCATCCCCATCGGATTTAGGACTATAGGAGGCTGTTATGGAAAAAGCTAAAGGTCATTGTGTGAAATATGGGGATAATGTGGATACGGATGTGATTATCCCGGCAAGATATCTGGCCATTCAGGATAAGGCGGAGCTGGCTACCCATGCCATGGAGGATATAGACCGGCATTTTCATGAGAAAATTAAAAAGGGAGACCTTTTGATTGCGGGAAAGAACTTTGGCTGCGGCTCTTCCAGAGAGCATGCTCCTCAGGTCTTGAAGGATTCCGGTATCTCCTGTGTCATTGCGGAAAGCTTTGCCAGAATCTTCTTTAGAAATGCCTTGAATATCGGCTTGGCTATCGTGGAGGCTCCGGAAGCGGCGAAGGAGATTCAGGAAGGAGAGGAGCTGGAGGTGGATTTTACCGAAGGAAAGATTCATAACCTAAGCAGCGGAAAATCCTATACCATGGCGGTATTCCCTCCCTTCTTGCAGGAAATGATTGATAAGGGGGGCTTGATTGCCTCTGTTAATGAGAAGCTAGAAAAAATGCAGCAAAAAGCTTAAGAAATATTCCTCCATTAAGGAGTTGTTCATTAAAAGCTCCGGAGTGAAGGGAATATAGTTTTGCTTTTCCTTATATTCCTTTTGGAAAAGATTGGGAAAGCTATCGGAGAAGACAGGGAGAAAGAGCCCTGTCTTTTTTTGATAGGCGGTAGCAGCCTTTGCTCTTTGCTTTTCTTCTTTAGGATAAAGCTCAGAAAGGCTTCTGTGCAGTGCCATGTCTTTGGCGGGAATATAGTCATAGTCTTTAAAGTTTTTGAAAAAATACTTTGCTTCCCCGGAAAATAAGGGGATTTCCAAAACAGCCTCCCGGCCGGAGACTTCCAGATGAAAGCTTTCCAAGGTATGGGAAACAGTTTTGGGAAAGAAAGTACTTTTCACTGCTACAGCTTTAGTGGGGTAGTCTTTTGCTTCGGGAGGACAAGAACATTCTTCGCTTTCAGAATTTAGCGTCATTTGACCAAAACGAAAGCAGAGCCTTAGCTTATTTTTCTCCAATAGCAGTTCTGACTTTTCACGGCAATAGATGCCCTTTCCTTGAAACAGCTCTTCGTAGGCAAAAAAGGAAAAAAGGGAAGGGAGGTAAAGCAAATCTTCAAAGTTATGTTGCAATAGAAGAGCTTTTGCCTCCTCTGTGGGATGCTCCATATATTCTAAATAGACATAGATCAGTTCACCACCGGTATAGATATCCTCTCTTTGAATCCCCAAAAAGCGTTCACATTCTTTGAGCTTATAGGAGGGTAGCTGATAGAATTTTCTCCTGCTTTGAATCATTTTAAAAAGGTCCAGCTGGGGAAGTCCTGTAATAGGGCTTTTTAGGCCGTACTGGCTGTAACTTTTTTCTAAAAATGGGGTATCAAAGGCTTTCCCGTTAAAGCTGATAAACTGTGTCTTAGCTTTGCAATACTCTTGAAACTCCTGTAAGACTTCAATTTCCT
>CALHIC010000556.1 GCA_938030845.1 uncultured Oribacterium sp.
GCTGAATAAGATAAGGCCGTATTTTTATAGTCATAAGCTCATGATATCTGCAGTAGGGATCCAGGATGATGGAATTGATGCATCAAGGATGATGGTAAATGAAATCAATGATGATTTAGCATTACATGAAATAGTCCTTTTTGAAAAAGGGGTAGAAGGATGGGTAGCTAGAATAAAAGGAATAGTAGACGAGACTAAGGAAATTATTAGCACTAAATATAGGAAATATTTAAAGGATATAGCAGAGCTTAGAAGGAAGAAAAGCTATGAAGGAGGTAACAATAAGAAAAAAATTGAAGATAAAAACCTTACAATTTATCTTGAGGACAATCTGAAACAAATTTACTTTGAGATTGATAAGCCGTTTAGAAATTGGCTTATCGGAATAGAGATTTCTAGCAAAAAAGAAGAAAAAGCTAAGGAATGGAAGGACTTCCTAATACGATTTATTAAAGAGCATGCATTTCAAAAAATAAAAGAAGCTGATGCAAGAGATATACAAGGAACTTATATTGAAGATGGTAAAATTATAATAAATATTTTTACTATCTATGAATCTTTTTGCCATGAATTAAAAAAGTATGAAATATGAAATAGGAGGAGCTATGGATGAAGAAAGAAAATCAGTAGATGCAGTGATGAGAAACATCATTGCAGAAATTGAGCCTATCAAAACCCTTGGAAGTGGAAAAGCCTTACTGGCAAGAATTAGAGATTCAATAGGAAAAGAACTGACTAATGCTCCGCAGGTTTGGCCCTTACTTTTTGAAAATCTCCCGGAGGAATATCTGGGGGATAAAGCGAGGATAACAGCAGAGGAAAATGCGATTTATCTTAGTTTGCAGATTTATGCTTTAATGCAGCAGGGCGCCTCAAAGTCGGAAAGAGGAGAGGTGAAATCTACTCGAAATATCGGTGAAAGCTTGCGGATTCTTCGAGGAGATGAAAGTAAGGCAAAAGCGATGGATGAGCGCTTTAATACCATGATTACAGCCGGAAGTTTTGAGGAGTTAGCTCATTATCTTAGACAAATGGTGAAAATTTTAAAGGCAAATATAGACAGTCCTTTTGTGGACTATCCTAAATTGGCAAAGGATTTATTCTGGGTGCAAAAAGGTAAGCAGGACAATATCCTGATGGATTGGGCAAGAGCATATTATCAAACATTTCAAAAAAACACTGTAGAAAAGGAGAGCACAAATGAGTAAAGAAAAGCTATTTTTAGACATCCATGTTATTCAAACCCTTCCACCCTCTAATATCAATAGAGATGATACCGGTAGTCCTAAGACGGCGGTTTATGGTGGAGTAAGAAGAGCAAGAGTTAGTTCACAGTCTTGGAAGAAAGCAATGCGAGATTACTTTAAGGAAAATGGAAATCTTTCCAATGTGGGAGTTCGTAGCTTGGATGTAGTAAATTTTCTTGCAGAAAAAATCAGAGAACTTAAGCCGGAGATTTCTCTGGAAGATGCAATCCAGAAATCTGTAAAAGTCTTTAATGAAGCTGGAATTAAAACAACGAAAAATAATAGAGTAAAAGCTTTATTTTTCTTAGGAAAAGAACAGGCTGAAAATTTGGCTAAAAAAGCAGTTGAAAAAAAATACAATAAAGAAGAACTTCGGAAGGTATTTAAAGAGAAAGCGGCTATTGACATTGCTTTATTTGGCTGAATGTTAGCAAATGATAAGGAACTAAGTGAGGATGCATCTTCTCAAATTGCCCATGCTATTTCTACCCATGGAGTACAATCTGAGTTTGATTTTTATACAGCTTTAGACGATTTGTCAAAAGAGGATCAGTCCGGGGCAGGAATGTTAGGTACTATAGAATACAATTCTTCAACCTTATACCGATATGGAAATGTAGCATTGCATGAGTTTTATCACCAATTAAATGAAAACAAAAGTCAAACCATTGAAGCAACAAAGCTATTTGTGGAAGCCTTCTTAAATTCTCTTCCTACAGGAAAGATTAATAGCTTTGCAAACCAGACGGTGCCCTCTTCCGTTGTGGTATCCTTAAGGAAAGATCGCCCCGTAAGTTTTGTTAGCGCTTTTGAGACAGCGATTAAAACAAAATTATCGCAGGAAGGCTATGTAGATGAGTCTATAGAAGCTATGTTTAAAGAGCATAAGAACGTGCAACGATTTGTAGAAAAACCGGAAATTTCTTTTTACCTAAACTTATCTGAGGGGCATTCCTTAGAGGGAGCGAAAGAGGAACTTAGCTTGTCTGATTTGTTAAATGATTTAGGAGCAGAACTAAATAATCGTTTATAAGGAGGAGAGGATGAAGACAATTTTGCTGAAATTTTCAGGCCCCCTTCAATCCTACGGAACTTCTTCCCATTTCGAGACTCGTTATACCGATTACTATCCATCTAAAAGTGCAGTGATAGGTCTTTTGGCAGCTTGTTTAGGCTATAGACGAGATGAGGCAGAGAAATTAAGTGAGTTATCCATACTGAAATTTGCAGTACGGATAGACCAGGATGGGACTTTATTAAGAGATTACCATATTGCCAGATCCTATAATGAAAAGGGCGTTGAGTCCAAAACATACGTAACAAACCGTTATTACTTGGAGGATGCTCTGTTTGTTGTTGCTCTTTCCGGTATGGACGAATTGATAGATACTCTTACAAAAGCAATCAAATCCCCTTATTTTCAGCCTTTTATGGGGAGACGATCCCTGCCTGTTCCAGTAGATTTTTTCTTAGGAGAAAGTGCAGAAGATATTCTGGATAGCCTTAGAAACTTGTCTTGGCAGGCTGCTCCTTGGTATAAAAAAAAGAAGGGAAAACAAGGCATTGGAGAGAAAATATCTCTGGAAGTCTATGCAGACGAAGAGATATTAAAAGATGAAAAAATTTCCAGGTCGAAACTCAGAAGGGATATTCCTATTTCTTTTTCGCAGAAGGGAAGACAGTTTGCCTTTAGGCAGGAAGCTTGTATATCTATCGAAGTCTTAAGCAGAATAGAGAAAGACTTAGGAGTAGGGAATGCAGAACATGATATTTTTTCAATATTGGAGGAGGCATAATGTATCTTTCAAGAGTGGAAATTGATAAAGAGAACCGGAGAAAAATCCGAGACTTGACCCATTTAGGGGCATACCATAGCTGGGTGGAAGATTCTTTTGTAGGACAAATTTCCATGTTGGAACGCTCAAGAAAACTATGGAGAATTGATAGCATTCAGGGGAGACAATATTTGCTTATTTTAAGCGAAGAAAAGCCTTCCTTAAAG
>CALHIC010000557.1 GCA_938030845.1 uncultured Oribacterium sp.
TTTCTTTTCCGAAGCTCCTCTTAGCTCTACGGAAACCGTATACACATAAAAGAGCTGGGGCTTTTTTCTGGCATCCAAAGAACGGCGAAGAATCTGATAGGAAGAAATCTCCTCCATTTTCAGCTTCAGGCACTTGGCAATGGCCGGAAGAAGGCTGTCCTGCCCCTTCTCCACAGCGAGTTTTAACTGTCCAATTTTAATCATTTTTCTTCCCCATGGCTCTTCCCGCCAAAATTCCCGATCCAAAGGCAAAATGAAGATTATAGCCTCCACAAATGCCGTCCACATCCAAGACTTCCCCGGCAAAGTATAAATCCGGATTATTTTTACTTTGAAAATCCGGAATAAAAATTTCCGATAAATTAACCCCTCCTGCCGTACATTGGGCTCTTTGAAAATCTCCGATTCTTTCCGGATGAAAAGGAAAATGCAGGCAAAGCTGACATAATTCCAATATTTTTTGATCCGAAATATCCTGAATTCTTTGCTTTAGGGGAAAGGCTGTCCTTTCATAAAGCACTTGGCTCAGCTTTTCCGGAAATAGTCCCAGAAGAAAGGCGTCTCCCTTCTCCCTTTCCAAAAGCTCTTTTCTTTTAAGAAAATAGTTTTTGGCCTCCTCCTCTTCGAATTTCGGAAGAAAGGACAGTTCCAAAGAAAACTTTGCCTTATCTTGCAATAGAGTGTGCACCAGGCGACTCATTTGAAAAACAATAATGCCGGAAATACCATAATCCGTGCATTGCAACTCTCCCTCATCCTGAAAAATTAAATCCTGCTCCTTATAAAGCCCGGCCCTCACATCGACTCTGACACCGGCCCAAAGCTTTACATAGTCTTCCTTGGTATAGATAGGAACAAGACTGGGGAAAAGAGGAGAAACACTATGGTTTAAGCTCTTTGCGATCTCATAGCCCTCCCCGGAAGCTCCCAAGGCTTCCATAGCCAGGCCTCCGGTAGCAATTAAAAGCTTACGTCCTTTTAGGGAAAATTCTTTCTCTTCCCATTCTACTTTTTCTTTTTTATTCTTTTCCTTTTTTGTCTTTTTTCCTTTGTTTCCGAAAACAAGAGCAGAATCCGAATCCTTATCCTTCTGTGCAGAAGATTCGACTCCTCCCTTTTGCACAAGCTTTTTCCCTTTTATGAAAAATCCTTCCTTCTCAGTCCGGGAAATTGCTTCCACCTTATGCTGTAGACAGATTTCTACCCTCAAATTATGGAGGGCGTTTTCCAGGCATTGCACCATGCTTTTAGCCTGATCCGAGTATGGGTATACATA
>CALHIC010000558.1 GCA_938030845.1 uncultured Oribacterium sp.
TTGCTGAGTGACTACGGCTTTTCCGGCTATGGGGTGTATGGCTACAATGAGATGTCCGCCGATTTATTTAAATTGAAGGATGCCTATCCGGCATTACAGTTATCCTCCCTGGGCAAAACCATTGACGGTAGGGAGTTGTATTGCGGTATTGTGGGAAATCCAAATGCCTCCAAGAAGATTTTGGTTCATGCCAGTATCCATGCCAGAGAATATATTGTGACCAAGGTGGCTATGAGACAGATGGCCGGTCTTTTGGAAATGGAAAAAAATGATCAAAAGTACGGCGGAAAATCCACTAAGGCTTTGCTGCAAAACTGTGCCGTTTACTTTGTTCCCATGGTGGATCCGGACGGTGTTTCCTTGGTGCAAAACGGTTTGGCGGGTATCGGTTCTGAAGAAGTCAGAAATACGGTGCAAAGTATTGTGGCAAAAGAAAATCCCGCCGATTTAAAGAGCTATTTCCGTTTATGGAAAAGTAATGCAAGAGGAGTTAACCTCAATAAAAACTTCGATGCCAACTGGTCTATTACCGTAGACAAAAAGGGATACCCTGCAAAGGACGAGTATAAGGGCTCTGCAGTGGAATCAGAGATAGAGTCCAAGGCCTTGGCGGATTTACTTCGAAAAGAAAAATTTACCTCCACCATCAGCTACCATACTCAGGGAGAAGTCATTTACTGGTATTTCGGGCAGGGAGAGTATGTTCCGAAAGCCAGAAGATTGGCGGAAATCGTGCATAAGAATTCTTCTTATCCTGTCATTGATTACTATTCTCCTCAGTATGCCGGAGGCTTTAAGGATTTTGCAGAGCAA
Source organism: uncultured Oribacterium sp. (assembly GCA_938030845.1). Classification (GTDB taxonomy): domain Bacteria; phylum Bacillota; class Clostridia; order Lachnospirales; family Lachnospiraceae; genus Oribacterium. The sequence goes on from CALHIC010000558.1 coordinate 814, forward strand.
AAATACCAGATTCCTTCTGTGACCATTGAGTGCGGAAAGGGCGTAAGTCCTGTGCCCGAAGAACAGATTGATAAGATTTGGGATGGACAAAAGGGAATTCTTCCGGATCTGCTTTATGATTATATGAGCTAAGATGCAATAGAATATCGAAAAAACTATTTTGGGGGTACGGATTGGAACCGGAAAGCTTAAGCTTCCTTTTCCGGTCGGCACCCCTATTTTTTATTCTTAACGAGTATCGCTCGCGTAGTGTGCGATATCTCGTATTTAACGAATCTTGTCCCGGATCTTGCAGTATCTCTTTTATAAGAAGGATTTCCTCACTTTAGCTTT
>CALHIC010000559.1 GCA_938030845.1 uncultured Oribacterium sp.
GAGAAAAACGGCAGGAGGCACCCGGTAATTTCTGATACCTTCTATAGGACTTGGCAAGAAGCTCTCCTCTTGAATTCACCAAAGAGCAGTCTGTGTGACAAAGGATAGGAAGGCTTTCCCCAAACTTTCTTTCTTCCTCTCCTATGACGGAAATCGTTTTGGAAAGCTTGTCCGGAAACCAGTCATCATCTTGATCTGCAAGGAAAATATACTCTAAGTTGTCGATCTCCACTTCTCCCTTGGCCAAGGCGGAAAGGATAGAGAGAAAATGCTTTGCCGGACTTCCGGTTTTCATAGGTCTTAGGAAAGCCATCATCCTCTTTCCATACTTTTCCTGCATGCTTTGAAGGATTGCTTTTGTACTGTCGGTGGAACCGTCATCAGAATAAAGGAGGCAAAAATCCTCCCTATCCTGCTCCATAATGGATCTAATCTGCTTTTCCAGATATTTCTCCCCATTATAAGTACATAAAATCACACAATGCATTTCAGCAATTCCTCTCTTTTAGTCTTCTATTACTTTGTTGCTACCATAAAATCATCTGTCTTCTATTACTTTTTTGCTACCATGAAATTAAGCCTCTACCATTCTTGATTCCGACTTATTTCGATAAGAAAAGAGAATACAATAAGGTTTCTCCCAAAATAACGGTCTGCACAGCTTTCAAGAAAAACATTTGGAAAAAATTGGCATGGAGGTATTTTCGGGCATACAGTGCCTCGGACTGCTGCCGAAGCTTTTGTCTTTGCACCAAAGACTTCAGGGATTTCTTGGTGCTTCCGCTATCCTCGTGAAGGTAAGAACAAATCGTACAAAGATAGGATTTGTAGCCTGCCCTTCTCAGCTTTTGACCAATTACCTTTTCCTCCTCATAAAGGAAGAACTCCTCGTCATAACCCCCGGTCTTCAGGAATGCCTCTTTAGAAATACAAAGGGAGGAGCCATGCAGCACATCCACCTCCACATAGGGCTTTTGTTCCAAATAGGCTTTAGGATAAAAGAGGAGGGAAGAAAAAATTCTCTTGCTAAAGGGTCCCATGCTCAGAAGGTTTTTAGAAAAGCTCTGTAAAGGCCAAGCTGTAGCCTGTTTGCCGTAAGGGTCCTTCATTCTGCCGGAGACCAATCCCACCTGCTTCTCCTTTGCAAAAACAGACAGAACCTTTTCAAAGTAAG
>CALHIC010000560.1 GCA_938030845.1 uncultured Oribacterium sp.
AATGTTTCCTTTGAATTAAGAAAAGGAGAAATTCTTGGTTTTTCAGGATTGATGGGTGCTGGAAGAACAGAAGTGGCAAGACTACTCTTCGGAGCGGATAAGCGGGATTCCGGAAAAATATTCATTCATGGCAAGGAAGTGGATATTCAATCCACGGAAGATGCGGTAAAGGCGGGCATTGGCTATCTCTCCGAGGACAGAAAGCGTTACGGACTTCTGGTTGATAAGTCCGTAGAGGAAAATACCTGTCTCGCTTCGCTCGAAAAACTGGATAAGGGACTTTTTATTGATGAAAAGAAGTGTAAGGAACGAAGCGAAAAGTACGTGGAAGAATTAAGAACTAAGACGCCGAGTGTTAGCCAAATCATCAAAAAATTATCCGGCGGAAATCAGCAAAAGGTGGTTATTGCCAAGTGGCTGTTAAAGGATTCGGAGATTTTAATCTTTGATGAGCCTACAAGAGGAATCGACGTGGGAGCCAAGAGCGAAATCTATGAGCTGATGGAAAGATTGGTTTCCGAAGGAAAGTCCATTATCATGATCTCTTCGGAGCTGCCTGAGATTTTAAGAATGAGCGACAGAATCATCGTTATGTGCGAAGGCAGGGTGACGGGTTGTCTGGATATTGCAGAAGTCAACGCGGAAGGCATTATGGCTTGTGCTACGAATAGACAGGGGGAATAAAGGTGAAGATTAAAAAGTTATTTTCAAACCAGCAGGCAGTGGTGGTAGCTGCCCTAATCATTATATGCGTGGTTTTCTCGCTACTTACAGACAAATTTTTACAGGGAACCACCTTTACCAACATTTCCAAGTCTGCCTACTATGTAGCATTTATGGCCATTGGAGTAACCTTTGTTATTTCCACAGGGGGAATTGACTTATCTATCGGAACGGTAGCCATCTGTTGTGCCTTAATAGGCGGAACACTCATGGAAAACGGTTTGCCCATGCCATTGGTATTATTGGTGATTCTGCTTTGCGGTTCTTTGTTCGGACTGATTAACGGCATTTTGGTTTCCCGTTTGGAACTTCCGGCCTTTATTGCAACCCTGGGAACCATGATGGTATCCAGAGGATTGGGCTCCATCGTTTCCAAGACAAAAACCATTTCCTTCCCCCAGGGATCTGCAGAGGGAGCTTGGTTTAGAGAAATCTTTATGGTGACGAAGGAAGGCGGGATATTCCCCAAAAACTTCCCTACAGGATTTTTGCTTTTGGCTTTCTGTGCCATCATTATGGCAGTAGTCTTAAACAAGACCAGAATCGGAAGGTATATCCTATCCATCGGCTCCAATAAGGAAGCAACCAGACTTTCCGGTATCAACGTAAAGAAATATGAAACCTTGGCCTATGTATTTTCCGGCTTCTTTGCAGCATTGGCAGGAATTGCTTATGTGGCGGTATTCTCCACCGCTCAGCCCAATACCGGAAACGGCTTTGAGTTGGATGCCATTGCCGGTGTAGTAATCGGAGGAACCTCCCTTTCCGGAGGAGTAGGCTCCATCTTAGGAACCATCATCGGTGTGTTCATTATGACTGTACTGAAAATCGGTTTCCCCTATATCGGGGTACAGTCCCATTATCAGCTCTTTATCACAGGAATCATCTTAGTATTCGCTGTGTATATGGATATCTTAAATAGAAAAAGAAAGGTATAAGGAGGAAAGAAAGATGAAAAAAAGAAAAACTACTATACAAAAAATGAGTTACTAGAGTTTTTGAATATAGTAAAAGATAACTTTACATTAGATGTATATGTAGCTTTTAGGTTATTAGCTTTCACTGGTGTTAGAAAAGGTGAACTAGCTTCTTTAACATGGAAAGATTTTAATATTAAAGAAAATACATTAACCATAAATAAAAATATGATCAATGTTGAGGGAAAAACAATTATATCTGATACAAAGACAACTGCAAGTAATAGAGTTATCTTTATTGATAAAGAAACAGTAGATATTTTATTGAAATATAGAAAACAACAAGGTTTTATACCTCTAGAAACTTCTATGTTTCCTATTAATATGTACTGGATAAATAATTCATTAAGAGCCATTTATAAGGCTTATCCTAATTTAAGACAAATATCTATACATGGTTTTCGCCATACTCACGCTACTTTATTATATGAAAGTGGTGTTAATATAAAAGATATATCAGAAAGATTAGGTCACTCAGATGTAAACATCACATTGAATATATATACACATCTTACTGAAGTTAAAAAGAAAGATACATCAGATTTATTTGCTAAATACATGAGTGTATAACAAAAAACGGAAACAAAACGGAAACAAAACGGAAACAAAAAAAAGAAAGCCTTGATTTATCAAGG
>CALHIC010000561.1 GCA_938030845.1 uncultured Oribacterium sp.
AAATTTTCTAAGCAATATAGGTCTGAAACGGGGCACGCTCTCGCTAGCTTCGCCACGTAGCGGATACTAAGCGAAAAACTTCGTTTCTCTTGTTTTTCGCAAGTACCGACGGGCTCAGACTACCCCATCTTCAGACCTATATGCATTAAGACTGTTTTATTTTGATTTTTTACAGTTCCTTTTTTGTATCATGTGATTATCCGCTGAAGCGTTTCTTTAGTGCCATATACAAACCTAGAAGCATGGCGCTGAGTCCTGCAAAGATGCCGTAGAGGCTTAGGGCGGAGTTATCTCCTGTCTTTGTTGCTCTACTTTCCTGCATTCTCTCTTCTCCTAATACTTCTCCTTCTTTATGCTTTGTTTCTTCTGCGGAGTCCTGGAGACGTTCTTCTCCCAATACTTCTCCGTAGCTTTCTTCCTGCGGTGTGGAAGGGGTCGGTCTGTCCGGATGCCCACCGGGGGTAACCGGTCTTGAAGGGGTTACTCCCCCTCCGCTCGGTCGTACCGGGGTTCCAAAACGATTCACAAAGAGAACTTCCTCTGCAACACTTCCCTTTTTGAAAATCTCACGGTTTACCGTAAGCTGTAAGGGATTTGCCGGATCTTCTTCTACGGTAAAGACCACGGTATAAACGCTGTCGTCAAAGCTGTAGCCGGAGATCGGTAGAACGTCCTCTGTGACTTCATAGGTATACTTTCCGGGTGCCGGGAAGGAAATTTTTTCAAAGGCAAGGCTTCCCTCTCCCATAACGCTGCCCTGTACTTCTTTTTGCTTAAGCTGACCGGGCATAGGAGCAAGATCTGTAGGAAGCTTCTTGCCGGCATTTCCTCCCTCGCTAAGCTCCGTTTTCTTCCAAACCATGGTAAAGGAGAACTGATCATCCTTTTCCGGCTTCTCGCCTTTGATTTCTTTTCTGAGAGAAAGCTCTGCTTCCACCGGCTTCAGGGAAAGAACATTTCTAAATTCCTGTCCTTCTCCGGAAACTGCGGCAGTCAGTGTACCGTCTCCCATATCCTTTACCGTTACGGTAATATTCTTGGTCTCCACCGGATCGTTCTGAATGGATTCCACGCTACCATCTTCGGTAATCGTATACTTATACTCTCCCGGTTTTGTATAAGGAATCGGCCCGAAAACAATTTCTCCTCCATCCTTATCCGGGTTGGTATAGCTTAAGGATGTGTTAGAACCTGCCTCCTGAGGCATGGGCGCATCATCCAATGCGGTTAAGGTGAAGGTGAATTTTTCGGAAATGTCCGGAACACTCACTCCGCCATAGTGCTCTAACACTTTTTTAACGGTAATATCCGTAAATACTTCTCCTACGCCATAGCTGTTGGTGAAGACCAAGGGCTGATTTTCTCCCAGACTGCTGCTGTAGGTCATTTTCTTGTTATCCGGATTTGTCACCGTGATGGTAACGGTTTTTTCCGCCAATGCATCATTCATAATTCCCGGGCGGTTTCCGCTTTCTGTCACGGAATAGGTATAAGTTCCGGGACGAAGAATACGAATCTTTCCGAATTCCATCAAGCCGCCGTCCGCATCCGGATTGGTCATTTCCGTTACAACCGGCTGATCCACCTCATCCAAGAGGCTGGCACCGGATTCTGCCTTTAAGGTAAATTTAAAGGCATTTTTGATATCCGGAGAGCGAAGACCTTCTTCCACCGCCATGACTTTCTTTACCGGAATGGTAAATACCACCGGCTCAATAATGTTATGGTAGCTGGGAGCTTCCAGATCCACCGGAATGGCAGAAGTCGGAATATCATCTCCCTGGAACATCACACCGGTTCGATAGGCCTGGTTGGTGTTTCTCACGGAGACCTTATCCATGTCCTTGGTAGCCGTCATTTGTACATAGGCAATCAGGAGTCCCTGGTAATCCAGAATAAAGCGTTCTCCTGCCTTTGTGGTTCTGGCATCAATAGCAATCGCCTTAATTTTGCTCTTGTCTATGCCGGCATTGTTCTCCGGATTCTTTACATCCCACTTTTTCCAGATACTTCCCGGATTCTTGGGATTGTTAGGGTTGGTATCATTGGCATAAGCTGCCGCATCATACTTTGGTGCACCCAAATCTCTCTGTGCTTTGCTTGGAATCACGGTGGCATAGTACACCTCCGGCTCCAAGGTATCCGGATTTTCCGTGCTCAGTCCTTTCTTAAAGGAACGCTTGTTCATCATGGAGCTGATGTCGATTCCTGCAAAGTCTCCGTTTCTGTCCTTATCCTCACCCAAAATGTCAAAAATCACGGTATCGGTAGTTCTGGTTACGGATTCCGCCTGATACATCAAACGATGCTGGTAAGGATCCCCCATGTAGCTGACATTTTCCTTCAGGAAGGGCTTATGGATTTCCGTGGAAACCGTATTGGTGAAGGCTGCCTGCAACACGGTAATTGGGCCGAAACTTGCCGTGGCATCGGCAATAGACATGGCCTTATAGTGGCTCTCGTCACTGTTCCAGGCCTCTTCCATAATGCTTTGGAAGTATGGCTCCTTGAGCTTTCCTGTTTTTCTGGCAGGAATATTCTGCTCCTTATCTGCCGGATTAAAATTCGGTATCCATTTACTTTCCTTGGAGGTATTTAAAAATGCTACGGTATTTTGATGGATGGTTCCTCTATCCACAATATTGGTATAGGGGTTATGAACCACATAGTAAAGACGAAGTGCCGATCTTCCATTATTCTTCCAATCCAATGTTTGGGAGCCCTTGGGGGTTTGGAAGCTGATCTTCATCATGGTTTGTCCGGAATTCTGCCAGTTGGGAATCATCTCCACCTGATAGTCTTTTCCCTGTTGAAAATTAGTGAGGGAATTATAGGCGGAAGCATTTGGTCCCAATGCAATTTCCCTGGTATCCACATAGGTTCCTGCAGGAAGTAAATCATAGATAATTCCTTCCCGAATCAAATAGGGGCCAACATACTTATCTTCTCGATATTCCTTAGGAATGGAGGACTCGTTGCTGATCTGCACCGTAGTATTAATCAGCTGTTCACTGGTAGCGGGACTGTCCACATAGCTGTTCATATTCTTATAGATATAAGAAGACAGCGTAAGGGGATCATAACGATATCCCACATAGGACCAGCTTTTACCAAGACGGCTTTCTACCTCTCTGCTTCCGGATTCCACCTTGCCGTAACCCGGGCCACCGATAAAGTTATACTTTCCGCTATCCCCCAAAGTTAAAGCCTTTTGGAATTCCTTCCGCATTTCCTTAGTCGGGGTAAGCTTGATTCCGAATCTGGTTTTTAAATTGGTCTGATATGCATCGGAAGCTGTACGGAATTCCAGTCCTGCAATACGTTCCGGGAAGGATTTTTCCAGGTCAATATAGTTGTAGTCCGTTATTGCTTGTGCATTGTTGTTTGGTGTTTCCACGGTATACCCGGGCTCCGGAGTAAAGGAAAATTTATGACTGTCTACCGCCTGGAAGGTACCGTATTTTTCATAGCTGCTGCTTCCTTTTTTCCGAATCCACAGCTCTATGGGCTTATAGCCGGAAAAATCAGTTCTTACCTTTCCGGTGGGTGTATATCCCGCCGGACCGTTTGCCTTTTCCACGTCATAATTTTCCAGCAGGCTGATGGAAACGGCATCGTAATAAAAATCCTCTTCTGTAAGCTTATATACCGGAGTGCCCTGCTCCTTAAACAAGGTTTCCGTGTTTAAGGGAGTGCTCCAATTACTGTTAATGCTTTCCGCAGCACCGTAGCTCTTTAGGGTGTAGAGATAATTTTCTCCGTCATCCCGTAAAACGGCCTTGCTTTCCGGCACGGTATAGCTTCCGTCGCTCTTAAAGCTTACGCTGTTTCCGTCTGCCTGGAAATTGGCATACATATAGAAGCTGTTGTTTCGGTTGTAGCCGTCCATAGGAAGGTCCGTGCCTCCATCGGCGATAATGCTTTGCAAAGCACTGACATATCTGCTGTAGCCGCCGTTGTTCTTATCCAAAACAATATTTCCACCGAGCTTTTGCGGTAAAATGATTTTGGCAAGCTCCTGTAAACTGCTTTCCGCAGATCCGGTTCTTACGTAACCGTCCGCCCAGGTTTCTGTCCAGCTTACACTATTCTTTAAGGTGAAAAGCGGCTTGGTCGGATCCACATCCGGTTGCTTTAAAGCTTCCGTGATTTTGGACATGGGATAACGATAAAGCGCAACGTATCTCTGATAGTTGTAGGTGCCATTGAAGGAGTTACTATTGTATTCCGTGTTACTGCCACGTTCTCTGGTAACGTCCTTCTCCCTGCTTTCTCCGGTCTTAATCGGCTCCTTATCGATACCGATAAAGCTTCTTCCAATGGGATTGGTCTTCCAAAGCAAATCTCCTTCAACCTTTTTATTCATGTAGGTGGTGATATCCGTATAATTTGCACTCTGGGTATAAGAATTCAAATTGTAGGAAAAAGTATAACTATTCCAGTCATAGCTCTGGTAAGCCTTTTGAGCACCAATCAGTTCTCCACCGTCCGGTGTGTTTTGATTCAGTTCAAACTTATAGTCAAAGCCCTGAGAGCTTCCCTTTGCTCTTTCCACATCAATGAACCAGGGCACATAAAAATAGTCATCTGCATCTGCCGGCTTTTCTCCCCATACAGGATCCCAGTTATAATAAATTCCCCCTTTAGCACCGCTGACACCGTGCTTTATCTGCATCTTTAAGGGATTTACCTTGGTTCTCAGCATCAGAGACAAATCATCTTCAACCTCCGCATCATAGCGGTCATCAGGATGGTCTACCTTGGCATAAATCGGAAGGGAGCGGGAGTATTCTCCTACTTCCTCTCCGTCAATATTCTTATGCTCCACCTTAATCATGGAGGGCACCATAGAGTATTCAAAATCCGCACTGAAGGTCATTCCTCCGGGAAGCGGAGAATGGTTTTTCAGGCGATAATACTGTACCTTTTTCCCGTCAATGGTCTTCTCTACAAAAGTAAAGTTAAAATCACTTAAGGTATTGGTCTTGGGCGCCTCCGGAATGCCGGATTTCACCGGGGCGTACTCCGTAATAGCAGAGCCGTTATAAGCCACTGTAGTCGGATGCTCCGGATTCCAGCTTTCAAATGCGCTGGCAGGAATATCCATGGTTACGGAACCCACCGGATAGCGGGTGTCCTTATTTCCCTTTAAGGTAAATTCCACCACCAGGGTAGACTTGTCCAAACGGTTGGAATTCTTCTCGGGAGGGGTAATCAAAAGATGCTTTTGCTTACGAATATCCCCATCCGTTACGTCTGTATAGCTGTGTCCCGTTTCCGCAAAGGCCTGTCCTGCCTTCGGATCCTGTGCTTCTCTCCAAAATCCCCGGAAAATGTGATTACTCTTCTCGTCATCCGAAGAGGCTGTAGCAGAAGCTACCACCCCGTAAGGACTAAAATGTCTTCCTTTGAAGCTGACCGCCTCTTCACTGTCCTTAAGCGCTACCAGCTCCGGAGCCTTTCCTTCCGGAAGGTGTACCAGGCTTAACTCCTCGTTTTCCGGCAAAGAAATGGAAAACTCATCCTTTTGGAAGAGCTGCTTTTCTTTGTGTATCTCTTCCTCATCCACATATTCCTCTACCCAAACGCCGGGCTTTAAAGAAAGAGCTTCTTCCAGCGCACTGTTCTTCTTCAGCTGCACTTCCACCGACTTGCCTTTTTTCGGCTGTACTTCGATTTCTTTTCCATCAGCATTTAAACGATAAAAGCTGATATCCACAACATAAGCAGAGCGAATATCCACTTCCTCGCCCTCTGCCAAGCTCTTTTCCTTTTCGCTCTTTACCTTCTCCTTCATGGCGGAAAGAATCTCTTCCTCCTCCACAGGCTGAAGCTTCATATAGGTACCTTCCGGGAAGGTATCCTCTCCAAACTTGGCCGTCACCAAAATTCCGTCAGCGGTACTCTCGGTAAAGGCCCCTTCTTCCAAATAGCTAAGCTCCTGCTTTTCTTCCTCATTCGGAAGTGAAGCATCACTTTCCTCTGCAGCCTCCCCGGCTGCTGTATTCTCAAGCTGAAGGGAGGTTTCCGAAGCTTCTTTCGCTTCTTCCTCCCCATCAGATTCTTCTGTCACCTTTGAGTTCTCTTCAGGATTCCCTTCAGAATCCTCCTGAAGACGCAAGCTCTCGGAAGAAGCCCCCTCTACTGCGGTCTTCCCCTGCTTTCCTTCTTTCTGCACTTCCTTTGCTTGGCTCTTTTCTTCAGAGCCTTCCAAAGAAGAACTTCCTTCTTCACTTTTTTCTAAAGAGTTTTCTCCTGCGGAACTTCCCTGTCCCTCCGAGCCTCTTTCTTCTCCCTGTGCACTGCCATCCTTTTCGGAAGAACGCTCTCCTCCTGTGGAATGCTCCGCTCCTGCAGAAAGTTCTTCTCCCACAAGCTCTCCCGCGTAAGCTACGCCCTGCACATTGCTAAAGCTGCGCACTGCACATAAAAATGCGGAAAATGCTC
>CALHIC010000562.1 GCA_938030845.1 uncultured Oribacterium sp.
CCTCATTTTCGGTCACAACATGAAGAATGGAACCATGTTTGGAAAGCTGAAGTATTTCCTTCGGGACGATCAGCTGGCAAACAGCAATCCTTACGTCTTTCTTTGCAGACCGGAGGGGATTACCCGCTATCGTATCTTTAGCTATTATTTGACGACGGTGGAAAGCCTCATTTACAACGACTTCGAGGGAGACAAGGGCTATGATCAGTATTTGAGTCTGGTTCAGAGACTTTCTTCTTATAGAAATTATCCCAAGGACAGTATCGACTTTTCCCAGCGGCCGGATATCATCACCCTGTCCACCTGTTCAGGGCCTTCCGGAGGAAACCAGCGCTTTATTGTGCAGGCGGCTTTGGAAGAGGTGTATCAGAACGGTTAAGTATATTCCGTTTCTGCGTAGAATGGAGAAGGAAAGCTCCTTGCAGCAAAGAACATAGAAAAGTGAATATCTAAACAGAAGAAACAGTCTTGCCTGTGTTTTTCCATTTTAAGCTTTCGTAAGCTGAAGAATGGGAAATGCACAGAGCAGGGCTGTTTTTTGATGTTTAGGTGTAATACTTTGAAACTGTTCAACAGTCTATAGTATGAAAAAAATTTTGATGGAAATCGTGTTTTGCCTTAAAAAATCAAGGATACTGAAGGAGTTAGCCCCTAAAAAATATTAAGAAATAACAGTACAAAATCACAGATATAATTATTTTTAAAAAATAGTTTGAAAAACACTTATACAAATTAATAAACAAGGCGATACATTAAACAGAGATAGAAATTCCACTAGAAAACATGTATCTCTTAAATAGAATAAAGATTTTGTTTACCACTCAGTATAAATTATGAATGCACTCTCAGAACTTATATAAATAAAAGTGATAACAAATTCGAAAAAACTTTTAAGAAAACTGTTGACATAGCAAAGGGATATGCTATAATCCAAATTGTAAGTCATTTGGAACTCTTGCATAGGGGACGAGTAAGAGGATCTCGACTTACCAGCAGATTCTGACCGGATCTGTTTGAGCAAAATCGGGGAAACCCGGTGACGCAAAGCTATAGGGCCTGTAATATGGCAGCCAGTTGCGATCTTCCAGTATGAAGATGTTACTCAACAAGTAAACAAACTCATTTCATCGAAGATTACGGTTAGCTGGCAACTAGAAAGGGAATTCTAGATGTCGGTTTTTTTATTACTCGAAAAGAAAGTATGGATTTTTTCTTTTCATCATATGGTGTCACCGTAAGATACGGTAGGACATCGGCAAACCCGGGGAAATCCGGCGACGCAAAGCTATAGGGACTGTAAAATGTCAGCCAGCTGCAATCAAGAATCCCCTGACCAGGGTGAACTGATTCTGCTTCCTGACTCCCTCTTTATGAAGGAGTTATCACATGAAAAAGTTAGTTATCAAACTTGTTGTACTTACAGCATTATTTACCGCATTTTTCGCTATGACTGCATTCGCTGCAAAGGGCGATGCTAAAGCCGCTTTTACTAAAGTTAACGAAATCAGAGTTGCAAACGGCCTTCAGCCACTTACTTGGAACTTCCAGATCGAAAACGCAGCTAAGGTAAGAGCTACAGAAATCGTTAGAAGCTTTTCTCACACAAGACCTGATGGATCTGCATGGTACACAGCTGACCCAAGCGTTCTTTACGGAGAGAACTTAGCACAGTATTTCGATGGCGCTGATGAAGTTGTAGTAGCTTGGATGAATTCTCCGGCACACAGAGCAAACATCCTTAAGCCGGAGTTCAAGTCCGGAGCTATCTACACTGTAGAAGTAAATGGCGAAGTTTACTGGGCACAGGAATTCGGTATCTAAAGAGAAGTATAAAAGAACTGAAAACAAAATTGAAAAACTTGAAAAAATTGAAAGAGTACGTAAGGGAAAGAGCTACCGAAAAATCATCGGCAGCTCTTTTTCGTTATAAAAATTTTCTTTTTATCAAAAAAATGAAAGGAATTGCAAAGCTTGCTTTTTTTATGATAGAATACAGTACACCGTAGCAGTACCGGCAGTACTTCATGAAGGGGATAGCGTATGGATAGCAAGGAAATTCGAAATGGAACATTCATCGTACAGGTAAAGTACACGGAGAATGAGACTTGGCAGGGGAAGGTTACCTGGGCAGAAAAGAATAAGAGTCAGTATTTTCGGAGCGCTCTGGAGATGCTGAAGCTGATGGACAAGGCTCTTACCGAGGAAGACTTCCCGGATGAGGAAGAAGAGGAATAAGAAAGCTGCGAAGTTAGTGCGATAAGTTGCAAAGGAAGCTTGTCTAAGACCATTGCCGAACTAGGCAACAGGGTAGCGGTGAAGGAGACTATGGAAAATCAATTGGAAAGGCTTTACGCCATAGACTTATTGGGAATTCTGGTACATAAGTATCAGGATGGTCAGCTTGAGGGAGAAATCATTCATCAATATAAAGAGGAAAGTACTCCCTTTTTTGGCGTACTGGATTTAATCAAGAAGATGGAGTTTCAGTACGATGAGTGGGACTATCCCCAAACCTCCACCAGAGACCGGAGCTTTCGGAAAAGAGAGAAGTATAACTACCCCAATCGTAAGGGAAAGAAACGTCTTCCGGATGAGGCGGGAACGTTGGAGAAATTCCCCATTATTCAGAAACGAGGAAAGCAGAGTACCTTCTTTATCCATACCAAATATCGGCAAAATGCTACCTGGCAGGGTGATATTTTTCGTGTGGAGGAGGAAGCCTGCTTCCCCTTTAAGAGTGTACTTCGGATGCTTCAAATCATGGACCGGGAGATGAGAAAGGATCAGGGGGAAGATGCTTAAGAGCAAGACCGGAGAAAAATTTCTTCCTCTTTT
>CALHIC010000563.1 GCA_938030845.1 uncultured Oribacterium sp.
TAGGATCTATTCCTGATAAATCTTGAAGTTTTCTTATCATAGTCGGATCATCGTGCCCTAGAATATCCAGCTTTAAGAGGTTATGGTCAATCTTATGGTAGTCAAAGTGGGTGGTGATAATGGGACTTTCCGTATCATTGGCAGGATGCTGTACCGGTGTAAAGGTATTGATATCCTCTCCGTGGGGAAGCACCACAATACCGCCGGGATGCTGTCCGGTGGTTCTTCTGATTCCGGTGATTCCCGCTACCAGACGATTCAGTTCTGCTGTTCTCTTCTTCTCCCCTCGCTCTTCATAAAATTTCTTAATCATACCATAGGCGGTTTTTTCCGCCAGGGTACCTATAGTTCCCGCCTTGTAGGTATTTTCCTCTCCAAAAATGGCTCCGGTATAGGCATGGGCTCTGGCCTGATATTCTCCGGAGAAGTTTAAGTCAATATCCGGCTCCTTATCTCCGTCAAAGCCCAGAAAGGTTTCAAAGGGAATATCAAAGCCCAGACGGTTTAAAACCGTACCGCAGTGGGGACAGTTTTTACTTGGCATATCATAACCTGCCATACCGGAATAGGACTTTACCTCCTCCGAGTCAAAGTCCGTGTAATAGCATTTAGGGCAGACATAATGAGGCGGCAAGGGATTCACCTCGGTAATATGGGCCATGGTAGCGGCAAAGGAGGAACCTACGGAACCTCTGGAGCCTACCAGATAGCCGTCCTCATTGGACTTATCCACCAGCTTTTGGGCAATAATATACATCACGGAATAACCGTTAGAGATAATAGAATTTAATTCCGTCTCCAAGCGGTTTTCTACCATTTCCGGAAGCTTGGGTCCATAGATTTTATGGGCAGTCTCATAACAAATCTGCCTTAGGGTTTCGTCTGAATGTTCAATAATCGGAGGACACTTGTCGGGACGAACAGGCTTTATCGGCTCACACATTTTCATGATTTTCAAGGGATTGTCAATGACCACCTGCTTTTGGGTATTGCTGTCCAGATAGGAAAATTCCTCCAGCATCTCCGTAGTACTTCTAAAAAAGAGTCTTGCCTCTCCTTCCTCATCCGTCATTCCCTTAGTAGCCAAAACGATTCTCCGAAGAACATCATTTTCCTCATCCGCATAATGGGCATCGCAGGTAGCACAAACCGGCTTTTTCAGCTGCTCTCCCAAGGCAATAATCTTTTTATTGTAAGCAATCAAGTCCTCTTCCGTTTCTGCGGAAAAACGGTCTGATTCCAGCATATAGGCATTGTTTCCCAAGGGCTGAATCTCCAGATAATCATAAAAGGATGCAATTTCCAGTAGTTGCTGGTCGTCCGCCCCTCGCACCATAGCCTGAAAAAGCTCTCCGCTGGAACAGGCGGAGCCGATAATCAGTCCTTCCCGATATTTTTTCAGCAAAGACTTGGGAATTCTCGGCTTCATTCGGAAATACTGCAAATGGGACAGAGAAACCAGACGATAGAGGTTGATTCTTCCAATATCGTTTTTTGCCAGCAGAATAATATGGTAGCTGGGGAGCTTTCGTACCTTCCCCACCTGATCCACCTCCAAACTGTCGATTTCCTCTAAGGAGCTTACCCCTCTTTGCTCTAAAATCTCCAGTTCCTTTAGGTAGATTCTTGCAGTAGCCTCCGCATCATCCACCGCCCTATGGTGATGTAAAAGCTCAATCTTTAATTCCTTCGCCACGGTGTCTAACTTAAAACGATTTAACCTGGGTAAAAGTAGGCGAGACAAGGCCACCGTATCAATAACCGGTGCTGAAAAAGGAAGGTTTAAGGCCTTAGCTTTGGTGCTGACAAAGTGATAGTCAAAGTCCGCATTATGAGCCACCAAAATCGCATCCTTCGCAAAGTCCAAAAATTGTGGAAGTACCTCTTCGATTCCCTTGGCATCCTTTACCATGGAATCATCAATGGAGGTTAATTGGGTAATTCGAAAGGGAATCGGCACACCCGGATTTACAAAAACATCCATCCGGTCAATGATTTTTCCGTTTTCAATCTTCACCGCACCGATTTCAATAATATGATTGACTCTCGGATCAAAACCGGTGGTCTCCAGATCAAATACTACGGTGGTACTGCTTAGATCTCTCTTGCAAGCATTTTTCACAATGGAATCCAGATCATTTACCAGATAGCCTTCCATGCCGTAAATCAGCTGTAAATCCTTCTGTCTTCCAATTTTCTTCAAATAAGCCATGGCATCCGGAAAGGCCTGTACTACACCATGATCCGTAATAGCCATAGCAGGCATGCCAAAATCCAGGGCTCTGTCGATATATTTTTCAACATCCGAAACCCCGTCCATATCCGACATCTTGGTATGTAAATGCAGTTCTACCCGCTTTTCTTTCTCTAAATCTTCCCTCTTTTTCCGGGTAAAGGAAGATTTCTTAATTCCCTGCACATGGGCCAGCTCCATCTCCTGGTCATAGCTGTCATATTCCATGGTTCCCTTGATGCATATAGCATTATCCTTTTTGAGAAAGGCTCTGGCTTCCTCCAGATTTTCTTCCTCCACAAAAATCTTAGAGGCCAAAGAATCCGTATCATCCGTAAAGGAGAAGCTGAAAATGGTTTTTCCGGAACGGGTGGTCCGTTCATCCACCTGAATAATCAGACCTTCCACCGTTACCAAACCGCCATCCTCCGGAATATCCTTTAGCGGAATGGGACTATCAGAGAAGTCCCTTCCATAGTACACGTCACTATGGTCGGAACGTTTAAACTGGAACTTTCCTTTGCTAAAGTTTTTTTTCTCAAAGCCCTTCTTTTCAAAGGATTTTTCCCCGGAGCTTGTCTTCTGTTTGAGAGAATCTTCTGTGGATTTCTTCTCTAAAGTAGTATTAGCACTATTTTTTGCTAAAACGTCATGAGTATTTCCTGCATTTTTCTCAGCATCAAAGTCTTGGCCTTGTCCTGCAAATTTCTCTGACGAGCTGTTTCCATCAGAAAGTGCGGAACTCTCTTGGCTTAGTGAAGCTGCTTCTCCATCCTGTATTTCCCTATCTGCTGTTCCGGGATAAGCTGCACTTCCCTCTGCCCCTGGATAAATATCGGACAATCCTTCTTCTGAATATCCCGGATTTCCGGAAGAAGAATACAGAGAGGCAATCGCCTTATCCTCTTCCTCCTCAGCCTTTTTCTTTGCCGGCACAAACCGGATGGTAAAATGGATAGGAACACCGCAACGCTCTTCAAAAATCTTTTGAATGACCCTAACACATTCCTTTTCTTCCTTTCGAAAAAGAATTTGTTCCTCTAAAATAAGAGAGAGACGATCGTCCTCTCTCCATTCCATTTCCCCCTGCTTCATCATCTGATACAGGAGAATGTTTCTTTCCTTTAATTCCTCCAAAAGAGACTTTTCATAAAACTCATAAAGTACTTTTGCCGTATATTGGCTGGATAGATGAAAGCTTTCCCGGATGCAAATGTTGATTTTCTTCCCGATAAAGAGCTGCTTATAGATAGCCTCTTCCATTTCCCGAATATCACTTCGCTCCAGTAAATGGTCGCTATGCAAATAAATACTCAGCTTCGACCTGTCTTTTTTCAAGGTGATTCTGCTTATGGTGGTATTCAAAAACATTCCCCTTAAATGCTCCGATACCGTTAATTCCTGAAATACTTGAAAAAACTGCTTCATGCCTATCCTTTCTGTTTATTTAATCAGGGTATTTTTCGATTTCCTCTTTAAGGGCGGAGAGCAAATCCTTCTCTTCCACCTTCCGAATCACTTCACCGTGTTTCATCAAAAGTCCCACACCCTTACCCCCGGCAATAGCCAGGTCCGCTTCCTTAGCCTCTCCCGGGCCGTTTACCACACAGCCCATTACAGCAAGCTTTAAGGATTTATCCGGATAGGACTGGACCAGCTTTTCCACAGCATTGGCCAGAGAAATCAGGTCAATGTCGGTTCTTCCGCAGGTAGGACAGGAAACCACATGGATACCACCCTTTTTCAGTCCCAGAGTTTCCAAGATTAGTCTTCCGCTTTTGATTTCTTCCACAGGATCTGCAGAAAGACTTACACGAATCGTATCCCCGATTCCTTCACCCAAAATCAAAGCCAGTCCCATGGCGGATTTGATATTACCGGACCAAACCGTTCCGGACTCGGTGATGCCTACATGCAAAGGATAGGGGCAGGATTCTGCCACAATTTTATGGGCTTCCACCGCCATCAAAACATCGGAGGACTTCATGGAAAGCACCAAATTCTGATAGCCCATTTCCTCTACCAAACGCAAATTCGCCAAGGCTGACTCCGCAAGTCCCTGAGCCGTTACTCTTCCCTGATATTTTTCCAAAACTTCCTTTTCCAGGGAGCCGGAATTTACTCCGATTCTAATGG
>CALHIC010000564.1 GCA_938030845.1 uncultured Oribacterium sp.
AACCTTTGCCAAAGTGTCCAATGGAAAGGCTACCAAGATTATTATTCCTTCCGATATCCAAAATATGGCAGGCTTGTTAAGCAGTTTGAAGGAAACCCTCGTTTCCCCCTCTGCTCCTGCGGCTGAGACTATCTCTACCTCTACCTCTGATACTCTTGAAGCGGTAAATGGAAATGAGGAAGCATGATAAAAATCATCTTCTTTGATATCGACGGCACTCTTCGTCCCTTTGAAACCGGAATCATTCCGGAGGATAGCAAGGCTGCCGTCCGAAGAGCCCGGGAGGCAGGAGTGCTTTGTGCCATTGCCACCGGAAGGCACTGGGTGGAAATTTATAATGAAGGCTTGGTGGAGGATATGTATTTCGATGCCTTTGTCACTTTGGACGGAGGCTATGACTATATCCTGCACCCTGATAAGGCAAGACATGTATTCCAAAAGCAGGGCGCCAAAAAGCCGAAGGACTACCACTTCCTGATTGATGAGGCAGGGCTTCCCCTGCCTTACTTTGACCCAAAAAACGGAGAGGTACTTTTACAAGAAGCCATTCCCGGAGAAATGGTGGAAAATGTCCTGGCCATGGCGGAAGAAAACACCTTTCCCATTCTATTTTTGGAAGAGAGAAGGCTCTACGCCAACTTTGTAAATGATGCTTTGTTACGTTGTCTTTCGGAAATCAAATCCGGCCTTCCTCCCATCCTTCCCCTGTCGGAAGCCAGAAAGAATCCTCTTTATATGCTGATTCCGGTACTTCAGGAAGAGCAAGTTGAAGAGCTGGAAAGAAGAATTCCGGACTGCCATTTGGTTCGCTGGTCCGACGGTCTGTCCTTTGATGTGACCAAAAGAAATATTTCCAAAGTTTCCGGTATCGAAGCCATTTGCAAGGCTTTGGGCATTCAAAAAGAGGAATGTGCCGCCATCGGAGACGGCTGGAATGATGTGGAAATGCTCTCCCATGTAGGAATGGGCATCGCCATGGGCAACGCCAAAGAAGAATGTAAGGCTGTGGCAAACTACATCACCGCCCCAATCCTGGAGGGCGGCCTGCCCCAGGCGGTGGACTACATTCTAAACTATAACGAAACGCAGAAGAAATGATGGAGAAGCGATGATAGCAAGGCGGGTATCCATCAGCTTTCGAGCAGTATAGCTTGTGACAAGAGCTACACTCTTAGCTCTTACCTACACGCTAAGCATAAACTTTAAAAGAAACACGAAAGAAGTGATATTAGCAAGACGAGTATTCATCATCTTTCGAGCAGTATAGCTTGTAATAAGAGGTACACTCTTAGCTCTCACCCTACACGCTAAGCATAAACTTTAAAAGAAACACGAAAGAAGTGATATTAGCAAG
>CALHIC010000565.1 GCA_938030845.1 uncultured Oribacterium sp.
AACACAGGAACTGTGTTTTTCGCTTAGTATCCGCTACGAGGCGAAGTTAGCGAGAGCGTGCCCCGATTACAGCCCCATACTGCATCAGAGCGCATCGTCACAAAGAGTACAGCCCTTCCCTGTGCAGGGCGAGGTTAGCGAGAGCGTGCCCCACTTATAGACACATACTGCATCAGAGCGCTTTCTTATAACAAGTTCAGTCCTTCACATTTTCAAACTTACACTATTTTGTCTTAAAAATTCCTTATATCCCCAATTCCTCCCGCCGATACTGTTTATAGAATTGTTATAAATGTTCTTTCTTTTTGCGGCATGGAAGTATTAGAAAGAATCGACCAAGGAGGGAAAATGAAATCATTACGGAATACGCTTATCTTATCCATCTTGCTACCAATATTGGTAGTTTTTCTTTTGCTGGGATTTGTGTTCCTGCAGTTTATGGAGAAAAAGAGTACAAAAGAAGGGGATGCGGCTATGGAATCTGCAGCGGTGCAGATGGGAAGTGCCGTGGATACTGTTTTATCTGAAATTGAAACCAGAATCGGTGTTATCGAATTGGCGGTAACGGATATTCCCGATCAGGATAGAATTCAGGCAAAGGATTTGGACTACTTTAAGTCCTTTGAGGGAAATATGAACAATCTTTTGGTGGACGGCACCAAGGATATTCCCGGCCTGGTAGCTTCTTATGTTCGTTATGATCCGGCATTAACCTACGGTACTTCCGGAACCTTTTATACCGATACGGACGGAGACGGAAAGCTGGAGGCGGTTACCCCTACAGATTTGGCGGCTTATGAGCCTAGTGATACGGAACATGTAGGCTGGTTCTACACCCCCTTGGCCAACAAAAAAGCCACCTGGATGGAGCCTTACTTTAATGCCAACATTTCCAAGACCATCATTTCCTATGTGGTTCCCTTCTATCTGAAAAATGGAGACAACTACGGTGTAACCGGTGTGGACTTCGACTTTGCCTATTTGGATGATTTGTTAAAGAAAAATCAGAAGTATGAGGGAGACAGCAGTTTTCTAATCAATGCGGAGGGTAAAATCCTCTACCATGCCCAGTATCAAAACGGTGAGAATTTCCAGGAGATTGAAGACGGTAAGTATGCCGATGCTTTCAAGGAAATGCAGGAAAAGGACCACGGTTTTATCCATGAAGGAAGCGGGAAATCCTCCATTTTAATGGGCTTTACCACTCTGGAAAACGGATGGAAGATTGTGACGGTTCCCAGCTATCATGAAATCTATGGAAGCTTAGAGAACTTTAAAATGACCTTTGCGGTTTTCTCTATTTTCTTTGCGGCATTTATGTTGGTTTTGGCTGTTTTGGTAGGAAATCGTATTGCTCGCCCCATCGTGAAGCTTTCCAAGTCCGTGGAAAAGATGTCTCAGGGTGCATTGGATGAAAAGATTACCGTAAAGGATCAGACAGAGATTGGCGCTTTGGCTAAGTCCTTGGAGAGCCTGGGCGGACAGCTGAAGAATTATAAGCTATACATCGGAGAAATTTCCGAGGTATTGAATCAGATGAGTGAAGGGGAACTTTCCATTTCCTTACAGCATGAATACAATGGAGAGTTTGCTTGCATCAAGGCGGCTTTAAATGCCTTGTCCGGAAAGCTTACCGATTTGATTGGTAATATTCAGACTTCTTCCGAAAGAGTTTCCGAGTTTGCAGGAAATGTGGCAAA
>CALHIC010000566.1 GCA_938030845.1 uncultured Oribacterium sp.
TTTTGACCGGATTTCCCGTTATCCGTAGAAATTAAAAAATCAGTTCCATCAAAGAGAAGAAGCTTCGTAGAGTCATTGGAAGTCGCTATGATTCTTCCCTGTACCGGTTCAGAGGAGATTCTTGACTTGGTATCAATAATCTTAATGCTTTGGCCTTCATGGGAATTGGTCAAAATCTTGCTGCCATCCTTTAAGAAGTATATTTCAGAAGGTGCTATACCGCCCAGATACAGCCTGTCATCCGTAATCACCTTATCCTTCCAAATGGAGTAAATCCCTGCTTCTCCAAAGCCTGCAACCATGTTTTCTGCCTCATTATACGTAAAATATTTTAAATCCAGGTCGCCAAAGGATACTTCATCTACGGTGTCTCCGATTTCTCCATTGAGAATCAGAATCTTGCCATAGCTGTTTATAGCAATTTTTTCCCCATTCTCACTTTCCACTAAGGGTTTATTCAAGGTAGTTGCAGTGCTGATTTTCTCACTAAAGAGAACTTGATGATCCTCCAAAGAAATTTTTTGAAGCTCGTCATCCGTTAACAAAATGATAGACTTCCCGTCATTGGAATAAAAGGCGGATTTGTAAGGAAGCATATAATTGGATCCATCGAAAGAAGTTCTTCCTATCCGATCAATAGTAGAAATAACACTACCATCCTTAAGGCTTCTCCTTGTCAGCTGATTTTCATCATTGTTGCCTAAAGTGATAAGCACCTCTGAACCATCACTCTTAATATCCGCATATTTTACCGTTTCCTGGATGGAAAATGTACTAAGCTGTTGCCAGGTATTGGCATCAAAAACGTAAAAGTCCGCAGAAGTATTGGTAAAGCTTACATAGAAAAACTGTGAATTATCCCCGGAAAAACGCCCCAGCATAGGGACTCCCGGAATCTCCAGCTTGGCCTTTTCCTCTCCGGTCTCCACATCATAGACAATAAAGCTGTTATCAAAAGCAGCGGAAACCAAAAGCTTATCATCCTTGGAAAATGTTAAAAGCTTTACCTGTTGGCTATGTCCCGGTAATCTCTTGATAATTTCTCCATTTTCCACCTTGGCAATGGCGGTTTCATCATTTCCCAAACCGAAGGCCACCAGCTTTTCATCATTGCTGAGAGCCATATAGGTCAACTTGTTTTTTGTAGAAATGGAAGTCAAGGTAGAAGCACCGCTGTGATAAATCACATCATTGAAAATGCTCATCTTCTCGGATTGAAGCTGCGGATAGGCTTTCATGCCCTTTCCAATAGGCTTCATCGCTTCCTTCGCCACTAAAGCGGCCTTTAAGTAATCACCTTCCTTGGCCATATCTTGGGAGCTTTTCATTAAAATACCGGCATTGGACTGCACCGCCTCCTGTCTGGCCTGCTCTGCCTTTTGGTAGGCATTAAACATAAAAATACCGAAAAGCAGGAATATCGCTCCGGATAGGGAGGAAATGGTCAGAATAAGCCGATTCTTTCTTTCCTTATCCCTTTGCTTAAGGTCTCCAAAGGTACAACCTAAGATGGTTGCCATAATACGGTACTTTTCGGTTTTCAGTAAATGAAGGGCCTGCTTTGTCAGGCTTTGCAGCTTGGCACTGTCCTTCTTCTGAACTTCCTCATAGCCGGGGAAATCCTTTCGCAAAACTTCATCCGGACGGATATCCGCCGCCAATACATCCGCAAGACTCTGATCCGCCCCTCTTTTTAACTGTTTCAAAGGTGCGGGAAAGGCTTCATCCGGCTCTCCTTCAATCAGCACCGGAATAATACGCTCATCCCCGTGAAGCTGTCTGAAGGTACGGATTTCCTTCTCACACCACTCGGACAGGGGCGTTCTCTTGGAACAAAGAACAATCAGATAGCGACTTTCCGCCAAGGCCTCTTCAATGGAGCTGCTTAGGTCTCTGGCCGCCAGCTCCTCTCTGTCACGGAAGACTCGGAAGGTGGTTTTCTTCCCCTCCTTATTAAATTCCTTTGGAGGCTTAAAACTTTCAATCATCTGATGCAGCTGCTTCGCAATACTCTGATCCGGCTCCACATGACGATAGCTGATAAAGGCATCAAACTTATATTCCTTTTCCTTAAACTCCTTCGCCGCCTTCTCCATTTCCTCTGCATCATCATCTTTTCTGTAGTTTTGCAGCTTTTCTTCCTCAACGATTGGAGCATTTTGTTCCAATTCTTTTTCCATTCTTACCCCTCTTTTCTATATGGTTTATTTAATGATTACTTTATAGCCCTTTCGCTTTTCCACAGCGTTCCCTTTATTGCTTTCGTCCCGGTAGTGACTCAAAGGTCTCGTCCTCTTATTCCTCTTCTCGAAAGAGAGTAAAGACAGAGAGCAAATCATATTCCGGGTGGCAAATGTCGAACTTCTCCCCGATAACCTCTCCCCAATCTTCGATTAGGCAGGGATGAGTCTTTAGATTTTCATCCTTCTTTTCTCCGTAGCGGAAATTCATGGCATAGTAGCTGTTACACCACCTCTTATGCTCCAGTCTGGAAAGAAAATCCAATAATGGGTTTTCGCAAAGGTATCGTCTAAAGTTTTGTTGAAACTCTTCTTTTCCATTTTCTCCCCCAAGCTTTTGGGCTTCCTGAAGCTTTTTAAACTCCTCCAGCTTTTCCGATAGATAGGCGGAAATCTCCTGTTCCGATTTCCCGGAAAGTACTCTACGAATAATCTCTTCTTTGATATCCGCGTGAGTGGCAGACTGTCTGGAAGAGTTCTTCTTTACATAAGACAACTCATTCCAAGCCGTTCCCTCTCCCATACCGGCTGCTCCCGAGGCCTTATTGTAAGCCTCATTAAACTGCTTAGCCCGATTATCCAGAGCTTCCCGAATCAATATCTCTCCGGTCATAATCTCCGAAAGATCCCCAAAAACCTTGATCTTATCCTTGCTTTTGGGAAGCACATGGGTCAAATCCACATTGGAAATATTCCGAAGAACCTTTGGAACCTGCCCGAAGTACCGATTCATCAGCTTAAGCGCCTTTAGGCTCTTCACCACATCCTCCTGCATCAGGAAAATAAGACTTGGGCTCTCTTCCTTTCCCAGCCCCTTAAGATAATTTTGTAAATTCCTTTGCTCATGGCCTAAGTCTATGCATTCTATCTCCAGCGCTCTTAGTAATCCTTCCCTTTCGGGAGCGTTTAAATCCAAAAGCTCCTGCATTCTTTGGGAAGCATTTTCCTCTAAAATGCTGATTTTCGGATTTCTCGTTAAGGAAGTGGTAGCATCGTTGGCCAACTGCTTAAGTAAAGGAAGGGTCAGTTCATTTACGGAAAAAAGCAATACATGGAGAGGCTTGATGCTGTTCTCTATGGAATCCACTGTATGATAATGGTTCTCTATGGAATCCGTCGTATGATGATTATTCTCTATGGAATCCGCTATTTGGCTATCCTCTGAAATCCCTTCCAGACTTTTTAAAATGCTATGCTTCACAGCGGGCTCAGCCAAAAGCATTCGTACGGTCAAATCCTTTTGGTTAAAGTGCACCGTGTCTATCTTCTTGAGAAGCTCTTCCCCCTTTCTTTCCTCGGAAAGCAGCTCTTCCATATAGCCCACCACCGTATTGGAACTACAGTTCGCATAACAAGTAATAGGTCTTCTCGGTTTAATGCGCTTAATCACATTGGCATAGAGGGCATAGTTTTCCAGATCATTGTCAGAGCAGAAAAAGATATACTTGGCATGATGGATATGCAAAGACGAAAAAAGCTCTCTAACTTCATTTTCATCACAATGCTCAAAATCAATCTGATAGGTGGCAATCCCCTTCTTCTCATATTTATTTTTCAAACGGTCATCCAAAAAATTCTTGGTAATCAAAGAAATTTTATAGGGCGTACTTTCCTTCATAAGATTGCCAATCAAGGTCTCCCCCATCTCCGTGTTTTCAAAAACCAGTACATGATGCATACTGGTTCTGTTCAGAAGCATATTTTTCACATGAAGTAAAATGTTGGAAATCTGGGTAAAGATGAAGGCGGAAGTAAGAATCGGCGCCATCCACTTGGCAAACTCATAAAAAATGCTGGATTTTTCCTCCGCAGAAATGGGAGAAACAAATAAAAACAGCTTGATGGTACCATATAAAACCGCAGAAAGAAGCTGTAAAGGATCTTCAATCTTTGCGCTGTAATAGCTGTACAGGGTTTGTAAACCGAAGATTACAGTAATGATAAACAAAAACAATATGATTTTTTTCTTATAGTAATTTCTATTCTCCTGCATAAGTCCTTCCTTATAAAGCAAAAATTGATGGCTTTTTTTAAGGGTAATTATCGCAATTTTTACGAAAACTTGCAAGGAGTATTGCATAAAGGAGATGGTAAATTAAAAATGATAAAGC
>CALHIC010000567.1 GCA_938030845.1 uncultured Oribacterium sp.
TAATGTGACCAAGTTAATTTTCCAGACAGCGTCTGGAAAATTGGATATATCAAAAGTAAAAAAGAGATAGTCTTTTGAACCATCTCTTTTTAAAGAAAACTTTATTTGTACCAATTATCTCTTGTACTCATTGAAGAAATCCTGGAACTGCTTATAGAAATCCTCTTCTTCCTTGGATCTTCTCTGCTTTCCCTTGGATTTTCCCTCTTGTTCCTTGGATGGTGCGGAGCTTTCCCCATTGTCCCCGGAATTTCCTTCCGGTGCATTGCCCTGAGACGCCTCTCCCTGAGAATTACCGCCTTGCTGTTGCTCTCCGGAGGACGCTGAGCCGTTAGTTGTTCCGTAATCTGTTGCATTGGCTTTTCCAAGGGTAACGTGTACCTGCACTTCGTTGTACTTACCGCTGCCATCCTGACGCATTACGGTTAAAGTAACATCTTCTCCTATACGATACTTGGAGAGAAGGGACTTCAAATCTGCGGTAGTGGCAATGCCCTGTCCGTCCAGCTTGGTAATAATATCTCTTTCCTGGAGCTCACTGTTCTGTGCTCCGGTATCCTCTAGGATCTTAAAGATATATACGCCCTTGGGCATTGCAAAGCTTTCTGCAGTCTGGGCATCAATATTCTTCACCTGTACTCCCAGCACACCCTGCTCTTCCTTGGGAACATCCTCTCTGGTGGCCAGAGTGGAAAGGGATTTCAAAATGCTTTCCGCCTTGGAGGATGGGATGGAATAGCCCATACCCTCTACATCCGTATCGGAATACTTAGCAACATTGATACCGATTAATTCTCCCTGCATATTCAGAAGGGCTCCGCCGGAATTACCGGGGTTGATAGCCGCATCCGTCTGTAATAATCCCTCTGCGGTTCCGTCTTCCGTCTCCACGTCTCTATCCTTTGCGGAAATGATTCCCTTGGTTACGGATTGACCATATCCTAAAGCATTTCCGATGGCTACTACCTGGTCTCCCACCTCCATAGCATCGGAGGAACCGATTTCAATCACTTTAATCTTGTCTCTGGTTTCCTGAGATAAGTCTGAAAGCTTCACGGAAACAAGGGCTAAATCCACTGTGGCATCGGTACCCTTCACCTGTGCCTTGGCGGTACTGTCGTCAATAAAGCTTACGGTTAAGGAATTGGAGTCCTGAATCACATGATTATTGGTAGCAATCAAAAGCTCGGTTTCATTTTTTCCCACAATAACACCGGAACCGCTGGCAGGATATTCGGTTTCTCTCTGGATATCGCCGAAGATGGAAAAACCGTTTTCCTGATAGCGCATCATATTGGTAATGGCTACAACGGAAGGCATAGCCTCCTTAGCCACCTGACTGACGGAACCGGAATCTGCCTGCACCACCGTCTTTTCCTTTCCTACATCAGAAGCACTGGTCTTTTTCTCCTGCTTCTCTTCCTTAGATTCCTGCGTGTTTTCTTGCTTTGTATTCGCCTCGTTATCCTGAGAAAGCTCTCCCTCCGCCAGGATATGATAAATCCCATTGGATTGGGCAAGATAATTGATGCCCACCATACAAGCTCCGGCAATCACTCCGAAAAGCAAAGCCGAAAAGATTATCCCAATAAAACGTTTCATCTCTTCTCCCCCTTTAAACATTTTCCCGTTAAAATATTGCAGAAAAGCGCTGTCTTCTGCCTACTGAAGCATTATCTTATATAAAAAATATCTCTTTATTCTAAAGAGATATTGTGTTCAATTTGTGACAATGCAAAAAACTTCTGAAGAACTTTCCTTTTCCGGGAATTTTCTCCATTTTACCACGATTTTAACCGTTTTCCAAAAGCACAATGGCCTTCGCCGCAATCCCCTCGCCTCTTCCGGTAAAGCCCAAGCCTTCCTCCGTTGTGGCTTTCACGGAAATCTGCCCTCTTTCACAATGAAGCGCCTTGGCAATGCATTCTTCCATCTCCGGAATATAATTCTTGATTTTCGGTCTTTCCAAAAGGATACAAATGTCTGCATTCCCTAGAGTATAGCCTTTCTCCTGTACCAGATCATAGGCTTTTTCCAAAAGCAGTACGGAAGAAATTCCCTTATAGCGTTCCTCCGTATCCGGAAAATGTCTTCCGATATCTCCAAGAGCTGCTGCCCCCAGTATGGCATCGGTTAAAGCGTGCAGCACCACATCCGCATCGGAATGTCCCAAAAGTCCCTTTTCATAAGGAATCTTTACCCCGGCAAGAATCAAGTCTCTTCCTTCCACCAGCCTATGTACGTCATAACCCAGCCCAACTCTCATTTTCCCTTTCCTTTCCCTAAGACCTTTTCATTTCTGCTAAAGCTTTTTATCTCTGCTAAACCCTTTCCAGAAACCTCAAAAAACAGTCTTTTATGTCTATCTTCTTCCCATCTGTTTTAAATTTGCAGCCGCAATCTTCCGGGCATACAGGAAATGGAGAGATCCTTTTGTTTTCCCAAAGATTCCCCATCCACATGGAAGGCCACTTCCTGTTCCAAATGAATGTCCATCTTCTTAAAGCGATAGCAATGCACCCCGGGAAGGCTTTTATGCTTTCCGAAAAGTGCCGCAAACATAATGTAAAGCAATCGAAGCTTTTTCTTGGTGCTGACCAAGCATAAATCCAGGACGCCATCTTCTCCGGAAGCTCCGCATCCCAATGCATAGCCGGATTCATAGGGGTGGTTATGAATGGATAAAAATAGGATATGCTGAAACTCCACCCGCTCTTCTCCATCTAAGAGAATGCTTCCTTTGATTTTCTTCGCCCTTTTTAATTCTTTCACAAAGGCATAAAAATAAGAAAGAGCCTTGGAACGAATCCGCTGTTTTTCCTTGGGGCAAATGCTACACCCCATACTGAGAAGCTCCTGTAATATAGCTGCCTCAAAGCCCAGTCCCACACTGACCACAAAACGCCGATGTCCTCTTTCACCCTCTACAATGCCGTAATCTACCTTTCGCTCTTCCTTGGCAAAAAGAGAAGAAAGACTTTCCGGAATCTTATAGCCCTTTTGCATGGCTCTGGCAAAATCGTTATCCCTATGCACCGGCAAGAAGGAAATCGGAAAGGAATTGTTGTCCAGCATAGCCCCGTCAATCACTTCATTTAAGGTACCGGTTCCGCCAATGACGCAAATCCTATCCTCTTCATATATGGCTTTTGCTTTTCTTTTACTTTCTCCGGAATAATCTCTATGAAGCTCTTTTGGGATTTCTTTAGGATTTTCTCCGGTAATTTCTTTATGAATTTCTTTAGGATTTTCTCCGCTAATTTCTCTATGAATTTCTTTATGAACTTCTTTATTAATCT
>CALHIC010000568.1 GCA_938030845.1 uncultured Oribacterium sp.
CTTGTCTGTATTGGAAGAAAAGCTTGCAATAGCTAAATTAAAGAAAAAAGAAAGATATGAGGAAGAATCCTTCCGGGTTTTTTCAGAGCACAGAGAAAAGGCGGAGGAGCTTGTTCAAAAGCTCAAGAAGCTTAGAAAAGATTCTTCGGAAGAAGGAAAGGTGAAGAGAGAAGAGGCGGAGGCGGAAATTCCGGAATGCCTGGAAAAACTGGAAGCACTGAGCCTTGCTTTAAAGGAAAATCCGGAAGCGCTGTATAAGTCCGAGGATTTTTTATACGAGGGTATAAAGATTACAGGATTTTCCGAATCCGGAAAGAAGAAGGCGGAATACAATAAGGATTTAGTACTTCCCGCAAAAAATCCTGCCGGAGAAGAGATTACGGAAATCGGAGATAAGGCTTTTCAGTATAGTGGAAAAGACTACATTCAAAAGACGGATTTTGGCTACTCTCCTAATGGCATTAGGACGGTAGAGATTCCGGAAAGTGTAAGAAGCATTGGAGCGCTGGCTTTCCATAACCAAGCCCTTTCTCATGTGACTTTGCCGGGGCAATTAGAGCATATTGGAGATCAGGCCTTTAATGGAAATGTCTTGGAAGAGATTTCCATTCCGGAAACTGTCAAGAGTTTTGGACAGGGCGTGTTTTCTGTAAATCGACTTCGAAAAGTGCATTTACCGGAAAACATGGAGATCATCCCCAAGGGTATTTTTTCCAGAAACATCCAGCTGGAAGAGGTGGAATTACCTAAAACTGTAAAGCTCATTGATGAAGCCGCCTTTGCAGGCTGTCCTATTCGAGAGATTTGTTTTCCGGAGGGATTGGAAGAAGTTGCTGCAAGAGCATTTATGTCTCATAGAATCAGAAACCTTTGGATTCCTTCTACTGTAAAGAAGGTTGGGAAAGAGGCCTTTTCCAACAATAAAAAATTCCGTACTCTTCGTTACATTTACCTGGAAGAAGGGGTGGAAGAAATCGGAAACAATGCCTTTAAGAGCGGTCTTGTGGAAGAACTGTATATTCCCAAGAGCTTGAAGAAGCTGGATCCAACAGCCTTTAACGATACCATGGATGAAGAGAAGAATCTCATCACAACAAAGATTTATACGGCTTCTGAGGAACAAAGCAAGGCTTTCCGAGGAAAGAAGTTAGAGCCTGTGCTTTTAGAAGAGCCTGATTGGGAAAAGGGAAGACAGGAGATTCGGAACAAATTAGAGAAGGAAGAGAAAGAGAAGCAAGAAGTAAAGGAAGAGGAAAAGAAAGAAGATCCTAAGGAAAAAGAAGAGGAGAAGAAAGAGGATTCTAAGGAAAAAGAAGAAAAGAAAGAAAAGCCTGAGGAAAAGCAGGAAGAGAAGGACGAAGAGAAGAAAAAAGAAAATCCCGAGAAGAAGCAGGAAGAAAAGAAAGAAGAGGGACAGTCTTCCGGGGAAAACAACAGGAAGTTTACAAGAAGAAGTTTTGGCAGTGGAAATAGCGGAAGAGAGGCGACTCAGCAAGGCGGTAAGGCAGGTCAGGTTCTTGGAGAACAAAGATACCGCAGCTTCTCTACGAAAGACAATCATATCTGGCAGAAGAATGGAGAATCTTGGTATTTTATTCCTCTTGGAGAAGATGCTTTGAAGGATGACTGGGCGAAAATTGATGGCCGTTGGTATC
>CALHIC010000569.1 GCA_938030845.1 uncultured Oribacterium sp.
TCCCATCATGGTACAAACCACCGGGATATTGAATTTCTTGGAAAATGCCCGAACCCTCTCCTTGGCATCTGCCAGGTGCACACCGCCGCCCACACAGAGAATAGGACGTTTTGTAGCTGCTAATCTCTGGAACATCTTTTTAATCTGCACCGGATTTCCCTGTACTGTGGGCTTATAGGTTCTCATCTTAACCTCCTCCGGATACTGGAATTTCCGAAGAGAAGCATTTTGCACATCGATAGGGATATCAATCAGAACCGGTCCCTTTCTTCCGGTCATGGCAATATGAAAGGCTTCCTTGAAAATCTTAGGAATTTCCTCTACATTTCGTACGGTATAGCTGTATTTTACAAAGGATTCACAGGCACCGCAAATATCCGCCTCCTGGAATACATCGGATCCCAGTAAAGCACTCTCCACCTGTCCTGTGATTACAACCAAAGGAATACTGTCTGCAAAGGCAGTGGCGATTCCTGTGATAATGTTGGTAGCACCCGGTCCTGAGGTTACCGCACAGACCCCCGGCTTTCCGCTGATTCTGGCATACCCGTTGGCTTCGTGGGCTGCATTCTGTTCCGTACGCACCAAAATGGAACGAATTTCGCTGTCTTCCAAGCTATCATAAAAGGGACATATCGCTACCCCGGGATAGCCGAAGACAAAGTCCACCTTTTCCAACTCCAAACATTTTACAATGGCAGCAGCTCCTGTCATCTCTCCTCCTACTCTATTTTTCCAATCCTTGGATAAACTCTTTCAACGCTCTAAAGAATAGTAAATCCTCTTTGAATAAAGGCTTGCTTAATTTGCTCAATATGGTCAAAGTCTCTTGTGTCAATCTGTAAGGTCAGATGACATCCGTTAATGTCCGAATCCTCCACATTGATATTGTGATCCACCTTGGTAACATTTCCTCCCTGCTCGGCAATAATCTTGGAAACTTCTTCCAGCTGTCCGGGCTTGTCCAAAAGAGGAATGGTAAGGCTTGCTTTTCTTCCGGTTTTTAATAGACCACGGTTAATTACACGGGCCAGGATATTCACATCGATATTTCCGCCGGAAATAACCGCAACAACCTTTTTTCCTTTTACCGGAATTTTATTGAAAAGGACTGCCGCTACGGAAACCGCTCCCGCACCCTCGGAAACAATTTTTTGTCTTTCCATAAGAGTTAAAATCGCTGCGGCAGTTTCATCGTCTGTAACCGTCACCAGCTCATCCACATATTTTTCTACCATGGCATAACTTAAGCTGCCCGGAGATTTTACCGCAATACCATCCGCAAAGGTATGTACTTCTTCCAGACTCTCCAGATGGTGATCCTTCACAGCCTGCACCATGGAAGCCGCGCCCTGTGCCTGTACTCCGTATACCTTACATTTTGGATTCAATTTCTTAATCACAAAGGAAATTCCGGAAATAAGTCCGCCTCCGCCTACAGGCACAACCACGGCATCCGCATCCTCCAGCTGATCCAAGATTTCCATTCCTATGGTACCCTGTCCTGCCATAACATCCACATCATTAAAGGGATGGATAAAGACAGAACCATGCTCCTCCTGGAACTTCACCGCCGCTTCATAGGCATCGTCATAGACACCGTCAATCATTTTCACACTGGCCCCGTAGCTTCTGGTGGCCTCTACTTTGGAAATAGGGGCAATGGCCGGTAAAAAGATGGTGGACTTGGTGCCGCTGGCCTGCGCCGCCAGTGCCACATCCTGAGCAT
>CALHIC010000570.1 GCA_938030845.1 uncultured Oribacterium sp.
TTTTCTACGAAACATTTCAAAAGAAAAAAGCCAGATTCTATGCGAAAAACAATCTGCTCTACCTCTTTTTTCCGGAGGAGAGTTTGGAACAGGGGCACGCTCTCGCTAACCTCGCCACGTAGTGGCACTAAGCGAAAAACTTCAGTTCCTTTGTTTTTCGCAAGTGCCAACGGGCTCAGATTACCCCTTATTCCAAAACCTCCTCCGAAAAAACGCAAAGCTAATTCTTTCTCATAAAACCCGGCTTTTTCTTATTTTCTACTTTTCTTATTTTCCGCGTTTCTTATATGCCCTACTTCTTTGCCTGTTGCTTCTTCACTTCGTCTTCCGCCTTCTTTCTTAAATTGGCGAAAAAGCCTTTTTTCTTCGGTGCCTCAGGTACTACTCCGCCTCGTACAGACTTGATGGAGCGAATGTAGATTCCGGATACCGCGCATTTTACTTCCTTCTTAACGGGAAGGATTTCATATACAGTGGGATCGGCCATAAGAGCCAAAATCTTTGGTCCTACCTTAGCCTTTACAATAGGAAGCTTGGAAAAACGAAGATAAAAGGGAAGTTCCTTCTCCACCTGTTCCGGCAATCCTGCTGCCACAGCCGCCTTTACACTCAGCTTCTTCTTATCAATAATCAACATGGAAACTTCCATGGTATTAGCCTCAATCATGGGTTGCTGTGCAGCCTGCTTTTCCTGCAAACGTCTTCCCATAAAATATAAAGCTACTAATACGATGAAAAGCAAAATCAAAATCACCAACAAAATTGAAATAATGCTTTGTGGAGCAATTGCCAGTACCATGAACACCTCATTTCCAAGTCTACAAATTATTGTGCTTATTTTTGCAAAGAAACGTTTACATTTTACTCCGAATAAGGCGAAATTGCAATGGAGAGTTCTGTCTCTGCCACCTTTTGCCCAAACTGAAAGAGTGTATAATAGAGACGAATTTCTCCTTGTCCCCGAGAGAAGTCGACATTTCGAAAATCCACCTCTGCCGTATCAAATTCCAGGGGCAAAACACCTACCTCCGTTTCGTAATCCACCTTCCAGCGGACACCTCCTTCATAGAGAAGCTTCTCCTCTTCCTTCCAATTTCGAATTATCTCCAGACGACCTTCCGCCGGATACAGTTTCATACCGTGGTGTACTCCCTCTTGAAAATAACTGAGAAGAAACTGCTCTCCTCTTTGCATCAGTACACCGGAATGTTCCAGCACGAAGCTATCCAAGTCCCCGTCATATTTTTGTCTGGTGTGCATAGTCATTTTGACCTTCATCTTAATTTCTTACCTCAGTCACAGCTTTCCTTTTTCATAACTTTTCTTTACGACAATGAAGACAATATAATAGGGACCCTGCGTGCATAACAGAGCCCCTAGGAGAATGGAAATCAAACATTTAAAATCAAATTGATTGTGTACTTAGTATAGCACAATCTTGCAAAAAAGTTTAAAGTCCACGGAAATAATTATTTATGAAATTCTTAAGGTCTATGAAAAGCACTCTCTAAAAGTTTCTCTACCAGCTCTTCTATGGAATATCCCTTTTTCTTAAAAAGCATGGGATACATGGAAATAGAAGTGAAGCCCGGCATAGTATTGATTTCATTAAAAATCACCTCTTCCCCGGACAAGAAAAAATCCACTCTGGAGAGAGAGAAGCCGTCCACCGCTAAGAAGACCGTCTCAGCCGCCTTTCTGATTTTCTCTTCAATCTCCCCGGAAATATCCGGATGAAGTTCCGTCTTGGAATCCGGATTGTTATATTTGGCGTCATAATCGTAGAACTCCGCCGCAGCAAGAATTTCTCCCACAGAGGAGCTTTCTACCTGCCCTTCTTTTCCGGAGAATACTGCACATTCCAGTTCTCTTCCTGTAATGCTTTCTTCCACCAAGACTCTTCTATCCACCAAAAGGGCATTTTCCACCGCCTTCTTTAAGGCCTCTCTATCCTTTGCCTTACTTACGCCGCAGGAAGAGCCTGCATTGGAAGGCTTTACAAACACCGGATAGGAAAGAGCAACTTCCACCTTGGAAATAATCTTCTCCTGATTTTCCCACTGACTTCGCACAAAGGAGATATACTTAGCCTGTCGAACGCCAATCTTTGCCAAAGGCTTTTCCACCGCCATCTTGGTGTAAACCTTATCCATAGAAATCGCAGAGGAAAGCACCCCACAGCCCACATAAGGAATTCTGGCAATTTCCAAAAGTCCTTGAATGGTTCCGTCTTCTCCATCCTTGCCATGAAGCACCGGAAAGACTACATCAATTTTTTCCAAATGACTTTCTCCGTTTTTCCCCAGAAAAAGCACGGAAGAAAGCTTTGCGTCCGGAAGAATCATGGCTCTCTCTGCACTTTCCTTCCAGCTTCCGTCTTCAATGGCTTCTTCTTTCTCCACGGGAATCCATTCTCCGGATTTTGTAATTCCGATACAAAGCACCTTGTACTTTTCTTGATTTACCGCCCGCTTAATCGTGAGTACAGAGCGGCAGGATAC
Source organism: uncultured Oribacterium sp. (assembly GCA_938030845.1). Classification (GTDB taxonomy): domain Bacteria; phylum Bacillota; class Clostridia; order Lachnospirales; family Lachnospiraceae; genus Oribacterium. The sequence goes on from CALHIC010000570.1 coordinate 2,502, forward strand.
CTCATGCTCTGTAGACTGTCCCCCAAAAAGTAAAACCAGGGTTTTCCTCATCATTTTCCTTCTTTCTATTGTTGTATAACTTCTTATTCTTCCCAAATAGAAGAATCAGTATTTTTAAAGCTTAAAACAAAGTCCGCTCTTCTCTCGAACAAAGCCTTAGTTGGAAGCCTTCTCAATCTGAACGATGGCTGTCTTCTGCATAGGGATACGGCAGTTTTTATTTCCGCCGAACTCTACAATCACTGTATCCTCGGTAAGGTCAATGATGACACCGTAAAACCCGGAACTGGTAAGAACCGTATCTCCCACAGCAAGGGAGCTCATCAAATCCTGCAGTTTTTTCTTTTCCTGCTGCTGAGGGCGAACACCCAAAAAGTAAAATATGGCTATAATCACTGCCGCATAAATAATCCAGCCTACTGCTCCCATTCCTGCCATAAAGTATCTCCTTTTCTTCTGTCAAATTTTCTCCCTTAGGAGTTTTGTATCTTTAGTTTATATAGGGCTTCCGTCTTCCAGCTTTCCCAACGATTTTCCCGGATGGCGTTACGCATCTCCACCATCAGGCGATTGTAATAGGAAAGATTATGCAAAACACAAAGCCTCATTCCCAGCATTTCCTTCGCCTTTAAAAGATGCCGGATATAAGCTCTTGAGTAACCACCCGTGTAGCTTCCGTCTTCCAAGCGAATCCCCTTGCAAGCCGGACAGTCACAACCCTCTTCAATAGGACGCATATCCTTTTCATAAGCCAGATTCCAAAGATTCAGCTTTCCGGTGGCATGATACACATGACCATGTCTTCCGTTTCTGCTGGGGAATACACAATCGAAAAAGTCAATTCCCCGATCTACAGCCTGAATCATATTTTCCGGAGTTCCTACTCCCATAAGGTAAGTAGGCTTATGCCTTGGCAAATGAGGAACCACCGCATCCAAAATCCGGTACATATCCTCATGGCTTTCTCCCACGGCCAGACCGCCAACTGCATAGCCTTCCAAATCCAGCTCCGTAATACGTTTGGCATGGTCGATACGAACATCTTCCAAAACCCCTCCCTGATTAATTCCAAAGAGAATCTGTTTCGGGTTTAAGGTATCCTCCAGGCTGTTCAAACGATCCATCTCCACCTGACAGCGAAGGAGCCAACGGGTGGTTCTCTCCACAGAAGGAAGAATATAATCCCGCTCCGCCAAGGCCGGCGGACACTCATCAAAGGCCATGGCAATGGTAGAGCCCAAGTTGGACTGAATCTGCATGGATTCCTCCGGACCCATAAAAATCCTTCTTCCATCAATATGGGAGCGGAATTCCACCCCTTCTTCCCGAATCTTTCTTCCGGTCTTTGCCAGGCTATATACCTGAAAGCCTCCTGAATCGGTAAGGATGGGCTTGTCCCAGTTCATCATCCTGTGCAAGCCTCCCAGCTCCCGGATAACCTTGTCCCCGGTTCGCACATGGAGGTGATAGGTATTGGACAACTCCACCTGGGTATGCACCAGGCGAAGATCATCCGTGGATACCCCGCCCTTGATGGCTGCAACTGTACCCACATTCATAAAGACCGGGGTTTCAATCACGCCATGGACCGTTTCCACATGAGCAGACTTGGCTCTTCCGCACTGCCCTTTGATTTCATATTTCATTTTGGCAGCTGCCATAGTCACCCCTTTTCCTTTGCTATTTCTTGCTAAGCTGTTCCTTCTTTCTCTTGGAAAGAATCACAAAATCAAACCAAAGCGGTCCTGCGATACATACGGAAGACCAAGCGCCGGCTACAATACCTACCATCAAGGGTAAGGTGAAATCTCGAATAGAGCTTACACCGAAGATATAGAGCACAAATACGGAAATAAAGGTAGTCAGTGAGGTATTGATAGAACGGGTTACCGTACTGGAAATCGCCTCATTTACCACATATTCCAATCCCTTCTTCTTGGTACCGTTGTGTAAATTCTCACGGATACGGTCAAAGATAACGATGGTAGCGTTAATGGAATATCCTACGATGGTAAGGATACAAGCAATAAAGTTAGAGCCCACCGCCCAACGAAGTACCGCATAGAAAGTAACGGTAATCAATACGTCATGAGCCAAAGCCATTACGGAAGCGGATGCAAACTTAATGTCTCTGAATCGAATCCAGATATAAATCAACATACAGAAGATTGCAATCAGCAAAGCCCAAACCGCATCCTTCTTCATTTCAGTGGAAACCGCTCCGGAAATATTCTCGGTAACAATCTTATCCTCGGAAATGGAGAACTTCTCCTGAAGGCTGTCATACAGCTTAGTTCTTTCCTCGGTGGTCATGGTTCTGGTCTTAATGATAACCTCATTGGTTCCCGCAACCTTAGCAGCCTGGGTGGAGGCGTTACCTCCGGTAGCCGCAGTAAACAGAGGAATCACCTCACTATCTATCTCCTTCATGGACATATCCTTATCGAAGGTAATGGTGGTGGAGGAACCTCCCTTAAAGTCCAGGTCATAGTTAAAGATATCTCCGGTATTTTTCTTATTCATTGCCAGGAAAATAAATCCCACAATAATCACTAAGGAAGAAATGCTGTAGGCAATTCTTCTGAAACCGATAAAGTTGAACACCTTGGTTTCCTTCTTGATGCCGTAGAGCTTGGGGTTTGTCGCTCCCAAAGCGAAGAAAGCGGTCAATAAGCCTCTGGTTACAAAAAGTGCGGTAATCAGAGAAATGATAATACCGATGGCCAAGGTGGTTGCAAAGCCCTTTACGGTTCCCGAACCACGGACATACAGCACTGCCGCCGCAATCAAAGTAGTGATGTTACCGTCCAAAATTGCAGACAAGGCCTTTTCAAATCCTGCCTTAATCGCCTTATCCACGGAATTTCCGGCACCGATTTCTTCTTTAATTCGAGTAAAGATAATAACGTTGGCATCCACCGCCATACCGATGGATAGAATAATTCCGGCAATACCGGGCAAAGTCAGGGTAACTTCAAAGGCCTGCATCAGCACCATTTCCAGCCCCACATACATGAAAAGAGCCAGAGATGCCGCAAGGCCGGGGATGCGATAAACGCAAAGCATGAAAAGCATAACCAATGCAATACCGATAGCCGCAGCCTGCAAAGAGGTGGAAATCGCTTCCGCACCCAAGGTAGCACCGATTACGTTGGAACGAAGCTCTGTCAGGCTAACCGGCAAAGCACCGATACGAATAGTAGAAGCAATCTTCTGCGCCTGCTCATAGCTTTCGATAGGACTGATGCTGGCCTGCCCGCCGGTAATCGCTTCCTTAACATTTGGAGAAGAAATGACTTCATTGTTATAGATAATGAAGATACGCTTTCCCACATTGTTCTTGGTGGCCTCCGCAAACTTTGCCGCACCTGCCTCTGTAAAATGCAGCTCAATCACATATTCACGATTGTTGTTCTGATTGGTCATTCCCGCAGTAGCTGTTTTTACATCGTCACCGGTAAGAAGAACATTGCCATCCTCATCCGCAAACTGCAGGGTACCCGGCTCTCCAAGCTCTGCCAAAATCTCATTGGCATCGGTAGCTCCGGGAATATCAATATTGATACGATTCTTTCCTTCCTGATATACCTGCGCCTCTGTAGAATAGCTCTGAGCCTTCATTTGAAGCTTATACACCGTGTCACTCATCTGCTCGGCGGTAGGATTCTCTTCCACGGTTTGGTAGGTGATGGACACACCACCGTTCAGGTCCAAGCCCAGCTTAATGTTTTTTGCGTTCAGGTACCCCAAAACGCAAAAAGCTATGGTCAGCAGGAGGATTCCTATAAGCCGTAGCACTGCATTTGATTTCTTGTTCATCTTCTACTTCCTTTACAATCGAATTTGGTGAAACGCTTTTCTCCTCCGGAAAAGGAAAAATGTTTCACCAGATTTCGCCCTTATCCCTGTTTTCTCCGAAGTTTTTCGGTTACTCCCATCACTCGGGCATATACCGATTTATATTATCATAGGCTTACCTTGCTCGCAAGAAAAAAGGCAATTCCTTTCCGAGAAATACGGGATTTTTTCAAAAAAATATCCCCAAGGCCTTCCCGGCCAAGGGGACTTTTTCGATTCTTCCGCTACTTTTACTCTTCCACTTCACCGATGCTAACGTGGTTTTCAAATCCTGTTTTGGTAAATTTTCTGGTATCCAGCTCCGGCATAAGCTCTGTAGTAATAATCTTTACCATCTCTTCAAACTTTGCCAAATCTTCCTTGCTGAAACGCTTCTTACAACGAGCTTCTACAGTCTTTACATAGCTGTAGGAAACATTGTAATAATCCCAAAATTTCTTCGTGGGACGAAGGTGGAACTCTCTTCGATCATTTTCATCCTGAATTTTCTCGATGTAGCCCTTCTGCACTAAGGCATTCACCTTATAAGCGGCATTAGGAGCGGAAATTCCCATCATAATGGCAAATTCCTGTACCGTCGGCTCTCCCAGAGCCTTGATACATTCAATGCTATAGCTTTCTACAGTGGTCAGACTGGCCTCTCTCTTTTCGAATTTCGCAAACACCTGCATATAAAAATAAATTCGAAACTTGTTGTACAACTCAATAATCGATTCACTAAACATAGCATTCTCTCTTCTTGAAATAAATAAACTGTGACTTGTTAAACTTTAACAGAAAAACTTTCATTTGCCTATAGCTTATAAGGAATTTTTCTATAAAATTTCAACTGTTATTAATAAAATGATTTTATATAAGGGGTTTTAATGGTTATCTTCTGAACTCCGGTAGTGTTAAAGGATAATAAGCTACGCATTTCTGCGGTACAGCCTTCCTCTTCGGGCACGCTCCCGCTAACTTCGCCCTGCAGCGGACACTAAGCGAAAAACAGCAGTACCTTTGTTTTTCGCAAGTGCCGGCGGGCTCAGATTGCCCTCATCGGAAGCTGTACCACAGAAATGCTGTTCAATATCATGCTTCCCCTCCGCCGGTCTCAGAAGTTCAGAACAAGAACCATTAAAATAAGCCGGTAAATAAAATGCATTTCATTTAAGTCAGTTCAATTTATAGAAAAATCGAAGGATGAAGAGCCTCTTGCCGTTTCGTCGGTGTCGCAAAATGCACTCTAAATTTCTCTGATTCCTTTCTTCTTTCGGCACAACTTCAAAGCAACGCTCAGATCCCCCTAAAATTACTTCCTTCGCTTTATGTACCGGTGGAAAAGAATGGTTCAAAGTTAGTCCGGGGTTTTCCCGCAGTGGAGGGTTGAAAGCGGGGTAATCTGAGCCCCCGGGTACTTGCTGAAAGCGAGCAGGGCGAAGCTTGAAGCTTAGTACCCCTGGTAGGCGAAGTTAGCGAGAGCGTGCCCCGCTTTCAGCTCTGCACTGCAGGAAAACCATTGCAACTATTATTGTAACTTCTTTTCCTCATTAGTGCATAAAGCCCTACTGCACTGCAAAAGTCAATTCCGCCTTCACCACGGTCTTGCCATCCACCTTGGCTTCCGCCTCTCCTATTCCTACCGGGCCTTTTCTATTCACTACTCGGCAGCTAAGCTCCAGTACATCTCCCGGACGAACCTGTTTTTTAAACTTACAGTTCTTGATTCCTCCAAAAAGAGCAATCTTTCCTTTATTTTCCGGAAGGGCCAGAAGAGCTACTGCCCCGGTCTGTGCCAAAGCTTCCACAATCAAAACCCCGGGCATTACCGGATAGGAGGGAAAATGCCCCTGAAAGAAGGGTTCATTGATAGTAACGCATTTCTTTGCCACCGCAAATTCTCCCGCTTCGTAGTCTTGAACTTCGTCAATCAACAAAAAAGGATAGCGATGGGGAATGATGGCTTTGATTTCTTCAATGTTTAACTTAGGCATATTGACCTCCTCTAAAAAAATTCCATCGGCAGTTTCCCCGCCGATGGAGTTCGTATTGAAGATGGAACTGCTAAAATAACTTAAAGTGGCTTTTCGGCTGTATAGCTTTAAAATACGGGTAGTCTGAGCCCGCCGGTACTTGCTGAAAGCGAGTGTAGCGAAGCTTGAAGCTTAGTACTGCTGCAGGGCGAGGCTAGCGGGAGCGTGCCCGAATTTAAAGCTATACAGCAGAAGAAAGCCAAGTTTAATTTAACAGTTCCATCTTACTATTCGTTTACTGCATTGTCGGGGAAACTACTCTGCTTTTCCGAAGATCAGAGTGGCATTATGACCGCCGAAGCCTAAGGAATTGGAAAGGCTGTAATGCAGTTCCTGCTTTCTTCCCTGATTTGGTACATAATCCAAATCCAGCTCCTCATCCTTTACCTGATAATTCATGGTAGCGGGTACAAAGCTATCCTTCAAAGCCAGCACGGAGAAGATGGCCTCTACTGCTCCTGCGCCACCCAAAAGATGGCCGGTCATGGACTTGGTGGAAGATACGGGAATAGAGTAAGCTCTCTCTCCAAAAACCGTCTTGATGGCGGTGGTTTCTCCCTTATCATTTAAATTGGTGGAGGTACCGTGGGCATTGATGTAGTCAATCTTTTCAGGAGCAAGATTGGCATCTTTTAAAGCCAGCTTCATGCAGTCTGCTCCCCCTTCTCCATTTGGAGCCGGGGAGGTAATGTGGAAGGCATCACAGTTGGCACCGTAGCCCAGCACTTCTCCGTAAATCTTTGCTCCTCTCTTTAGAGCGTGCTCTCTTTCCTCCAGCACTAAAATGCCGGCACCCTCTCCCATCACGAAACCGGAACGCTCTTTATCGAAGGGAATAGAGCCTCTGCTCACTTCACTGGCCTGAGAAAGAGCCTTCATACTGGAAAATCCGCCGATCCCCAGTTCGGAAATGGTGGCCTCGGTTCCTCCGCAAACCATAGCAGTTTCGTAACCGTCTCTGATTCTATGGAAGGCATCTCCGATGGCATTGGAGCCGCCTGCACAGGCAGTTACCGGGCAAATGCACATTCCCTTTAAATGATGGCGAATGGCAATTTCCGCCGCCGCCATATTGGAAATGGACATGGGGATAAAGAAGGGATTTACACGCTCAAAGCCCTTGGAAGCGCCACGAGTATGCTCTGCTTCAATGGTTTGTAAGCCACCGATTCCGCTGGAAACGATACAGCCGATTTCTTCCTCAGGAAGCGTTCCCACAATCCCACTGTCCTTTACCGCCTCCTCTGCTGCCCACATGGCAAACTGGGTGAAGCGGGACATATGTTTTAAATCTCTTTTATCAAAAACGGTCTCCGGATGAAAATCCTTTACTTCTCCGGCTAAGTGAATGCTGAAGTCCTCTGCCGGAAAGGCGGTAATGGGGCCAATGCCCACCTTTCCCTCCTGAATTCCCTGCCAGCTTTCAGCAACGGAATTTCCGGTGGGATTCACTGTTCCTAATCCGGTAATTACAACGCGTCTTCTCTCCATAGTATTCTTTTTCTCCATTTCCAATCAAGATTGCACTCTAGATTTGCACTCTGTTTTTACAAACTATATCTTCCTCTAGATTGTCACTCATAGTTTCTTTCTATGTTACCACTCTATAGCTTACTCTACATTCCCATGCCGCCATCTACCAAGAGGGTTTCTCCTGTAATATAGCGAGATTCTCTCTTTGCAAAAAAGGCTACCGCATTTGCCACATCTTCTCCGGTACCAAAGGTTTTCATAGGAATATTCCGTAGCATCTCTTCCTTTACCGCTTCCGGTAGACTTTCCGTCATTTTCGTATCAATAAAGCCGGGACAAACCACATTGACTGTCACATTTCTTCCTGCCAGCTCCTGGGCAAGGCACTTGGACATACCGATAAGCCCCGCCTTGGAAGCCGCATAATTACTCTGTCCCACATTTCCGTGAACCCCTACAATGCTGGAAATCTGAATGATTCTGCCGTAACGCTTTTTCATCATCAGCTTCCCTACCGCTTTGGAAAACAAGAAAGCTCCCCGAAGGTTGGCATCCAGTACTTCATCAAAGTCTTCCGAAGACATTTTAAGAAAAAGATTGTCTTTTGTGATTCCTGCATTGTTCACCAAAACCGCAATTTCAGAAAAACGAGCGGTGGCTTCCGCCACAATCCTTTCCACATCCTCTTCCTTCTTAACATCACCCTGGCAAAGGAGGGTTTCCACGGAAGGGTAGCTTTTATGAATTTCCTCTTCTACAGCCCTGGCTGCCGCTTCATTTCCGGCATAGTGGAGCACCACATTTCTTCCCTCCGCCGCCATTTTCAAAGCAATCGCACTACCAATGCCTCCGCTGGCACCTGTAACCAGACAAGTCTCTCTTTCCGCCATCTTCCTTCCTTTCTATCCATTACGCCTTGTACATTCAAAGGATAGTCCTTTCTATTGTTCCCTCTTTACTCTTGTTGAAAGGCTTATCCCTTTTTTCTTTGCTTTCCAGAGCCGGAATCTAAGCTTTTTTACTCTCTAAAAATGCTTCCAGCTCTTCTTTATTTTCCAAGCTTACTACTTCGAAATCTTCGATGCCCATATCCTTGGCAGTCTTCTTTAAGAAGCCGGAAATGGTCTTTCCCGGGCCGATTTCCACAAAGTTTCTCACCCCAAGCTCCAGAAGTCTTCTAAGATCCTCTTCCATACGCACCGGCTTTTGTACCTGTTCCACCAAAAGCTCCGGAACGCTTGGATCTCCCTCCTGTCTTTCTCTTCCTAAGAAGTTATGAAGCACAGGGCAAGTTCCCTCTTGGAAAGTAATCCCTTTAAAATACTCCCGCAGTGCTTCTCCCGCGCTTTTCATAAAAGAGGTATGGAAGGGGCCGGAAACCTTTAAAGGAATCGCCTTCTTGGCCCCTGACTCCAAAGCCAGTTTGGATGCCTCTTCTACAGCCTTCTTTTCTCCGCCGATAACGATTTGTCCCGGGCAGTTTAAGTTACAAAGGCTCACAGCGCCTCCCACTTCCTTGCATACCTTGTCCAAAGCTTCCTCGGACATCCCGAGGATGGCCGCCATGGAGGATTCGATTCCCTTGGAGGCTTCTTCCATTTTCTTACCACGGAAGGCTACCATTTCCACCGCCGTCTTTGCGGAAAATACGGAAGCCGCTTCCAGTGCGGAGTATTCTCCCAGGGAAAGGCCCAGCGTATAGTCGGGCTTAATTCCATTTTCCCGTAAAACCGCTGTCATACCGCAGGCAAATGCCACAAGAGCGGGCTGGGTATAACGGGTTTCATTGATTTTTCCTTCAGGATCCTCGAAGGAGAGCGTCTTTACATCAAAGTCCAGCTCCGCCTCGTCATAGGCCTTACGAAAGGCGGGGAAGGCTTCATATAAGTCCTTTCCCATTCCCTTAACCTGACTTCCCTGTCCTGCATATAAAAATGCTGTCTTCATCTTTCCTCCTTATGAAATCCCGGGAATTCCCCGGCAAATATCCGCTAAAATCTCCGCCACCGGACGAATCTTGGTAACCTGTCCGCAGGTCTGCCCGGCCATGAGGGAACCGGTTTTGGTATCTCCGTCAAAAACCGCCCTACGAAGGGAGCCCAGAGTGAACTTTTCCAGTTCCATCTTATCCGCTCCCGCCTTTTCCTGGCTTAGGTATTCCCTACTCATCTGATTCTTTAAAACTCGTACAGGTACACCGGCAATTCTTCCGGTTACGATGGTATCGGATCCGGAGGCCTTCAGTACCGCCTCCTTATAATTTTCATGGATGGGACATTCCTCCGCCGCCAAAAGGGCAGTTCCAATCTGAGCGCCGCAGGCTCCTAAAGTAAGCACTGCCTGCATTTGCCGATTATCCGCAACACCTCCTGCTGCAATCACCGGAATGGAAACCGCATCCACGGTCTGAGGCACCAAGGTCATGGTGGTCATTTCTCCGATATGGCCTCCGGACTCACAGCCCTCCGCAATTACCGCATCCGCTCCCAGCTTTTCCAGTCTTTTCGCCAAGATAGGAGCCGGCACCACGGGAATCACCTTGATTCCCACCGCCTTAAAGGCTTCCATGTAAATGCCGGGATTTCCGGCTCCGGTGGTTACCACAGGTACCTTTTCCTCAATGCAGATTTCCACCATCTTATCGGTTTCCGGATTCATCAGCATAAGATTTACCCCAAAGGGCTTGTCGGTTCTTTCCCGAAGGATGTGGATTTCCTTCCGAAGACCCTCCGCCTCTCGAATGCCTCCTGTACCAATTAATCCCAGGGCTCCCGCGTCGGAGCAAGCCGCCGCAAAAGCTCCTGTGGCAATATTGGCCATTCCTCCCTGAATAATGGGGTAACGAATTCCTAACATCTCCTGTAATCCGGTCATATTCTCTCCTTAATTTCCTTTACTTTCTCTACGCTTTTTCGTACTGAAGTTCTGCGGAGGCATAGGTCAGTCCTGAACCGAAGCCCACCAAAACCAGCTTGTCCCCGGAATGTAAAAGGCCCTTTTCCTGCATATCCTTTAAAGCCATGGGGATGGAGGCTCCGGAAGTATTTCCGAAATACTCCATGTTTTCAAAAAACTTCTTGGGATCAGCCTTCATGTGTCGCACCACATTTCGAATGATTCTGGAATTGGCCTGATGGCAAACCACATGCTGCACGGTTTCCAAGCTATCTCCGGTCTTTTCCAAAACCTTCTCGATGCAGTGAGGGACGATATCAATGGCAAAGAGGAAAACCCCCTTTCCATCCATTACCAGGTGGTCCAGCTTCTCATGCTTTCCTGCACTAACTCCCTCTCCCAGCTTCTCCGAATTCTCCGTGCCATCCTCATAAAAGCCGTCAAAGGCTCCGGTGTAAATGCCGGGGGCCATAATGGAATAATCTCCCTTAGAGCCCAAGTAGGAAGCGTAGAGAGTCTTGGCATCTCTTTTCACCACAGCAGCTCCTGCTCCGTCTCCGAAAATGACGGAAGTGGTTCTGTCCTCTATTTTCAGTAGTCGGGAAAGCTGTTCCGTTCCCACCACCAGGGCATAGTCCTTATTGGTGGAAAGTAAAAGCCCCCTAGCCACCTCCAGCCCGTAAACAAAGCCGCTGCAGGCCGCATTCAAATCCAATACGGGAACATCTTCTTTCGTGCCCAATTCCTTTGCCACGATAGCCGCAAGGCTTGGAGTGGAAAAATCCGGAGACATGGTAGCCACCACAATCACCCCGATATCCTCTCCCTTTAGTCCCGCATCTTCTACAGCCTCTTTAGCTGCCTTTATGGCTAATGTTCCTGCACTCTCATCCTTTTCGCAAAAACGCCTTTCATGGATTCCCGTCCTTGGATAAATCCATTCGTCACTGGTGTCCACCAGCTTCGCCAGGTCATCATTATGCACTCTCTTGCTTGGGATAGCCGATCCAAGACCAAGTATCTTTAGTCCTTCCATCATTCCTCTTTTCCTAAATATTTCTGAATTTAGAGAGTCTGTCCTTTCGGATATCATGACGACTCATGCCATCGTAGTATGCCAAGGTCTTCTCCAAAATCTGATCCAAAGCCTTGTAAAGACTTTCCGGATCATCCTGAGCGCCTCCCAAGGATTCCGGAATGACCTCATCCGCTACATTGGCTTCCTTTAAGTCATTTGCGGTAAGCTTCATCACCTTTGCCGCTTCAGCCGCACGGGAGCTGTCCTTCCATAAAATGGTTGCAAAGCCCTCCGGACTTAAAACGGAGTAAATCGCATTTTCCAGCATCAAAATCTTATTGGCTACACAGATTCCCAAAGCACCGCCGGAGCTTCCTTCTCCCGTTACCACCGCAATTACCGGCACATGGAGAGAGCTCATAAAAGCAAGGTTTTTCGCAATGGCCTCACCCTGTCCGTGCTGCTCCGCTTCTAAGCCGGGGTACGCTCCCGGAGTGTCTACGAAAGTGATAATAGGTCTGTCAAACTTCTCTGCCTGCTCCATGATTCTTTTTGCCTTCCGGTATCCTTCCGGACAGGACATTCCGAAGTTGCAGGAAAGATTTTCTTCCACCGTTCTTCCCTTTCTGTGACCCAGTACCGTTACCGGACGGCCATGAAAACGGGCAATTCCTCCGTAGATGGAGCGATCCTCATCATAGAGGTGGTCTCCCTTTTGTTCAAAAAAGTCTGTAAAAAGAGCAGAGAAGAAGTCCTCCACATGGGGGCGTCTGGGATGTCTTGCCAAAAATACCCGATCTCCCGGCTCCAAATCCTTACAACTGTCTAAGAGCTTTTTCTTTTCTTCCTGTAAAACTCTGATTTCCTCAGTTTTTTCTTCTTCCGCAAGAAGAGCCTGAATTTTCTCTTCTAAGGCTTCTGTTTTTTCCAATACTTCCTTAATCATCTATATTCCTCCTTGATTCCCGATTCCGACAATTTTATTTTCCATCTTTCTTTTTCTTGGTCTGAAATCTTTCTATCCGACCTCTCCCGCTCCGTAACGTTTCTTTACTGTGCAACGGAAGCTTTTTCTATGAAAATGTCTTAGGCCTTCTGGTGTAATTTCAAAAGCTGAATCAAGGTTTCTCTCATATCTTTTCTTTCCACAATCTTGTCTACAAAGCCGTGGCTTTCCAGGTATTCACTCTTCTGGAAGCCCTTGGGGAGCTTACTGTTAATGGTCTGCTCAATAACTCTGGGGCCGGCAAAACCGATGAGCGCTCCCGGCTCTGCCAGGGTAATATCTCCTAAAGTGGCAAAGCTTGCAGTTACTCCTCCTGTGGTGGGGTGAGTTAAATAGCTGATAAAAAGTCCCCCGTGCTCGGAGAAAAGCTCCACTGCCGCAGAGGTCTTCGCCATTTGCATCAGGCTATAGATTCCCTCCTGCATTCTGGCTCCTCCTGATGCGGAGAAGATAATCAAGGGGCATTTTTCCTTATCCGCTACTTCGATTCCTCTGGTTACCTTCTCTCCTACCGCCTGGGACATGGAGCCCATGAAGAAACGGCTGTCCAGCACCAATACCACCACAGGAATTCCTCCGATTTTTCCCTTGGAAGAAATCACTGCCTCTTTCAGGCCGGTTTTTTTCGCCTGGCTGTCCGCCTTCTCTCTATACTCCGGGAAGTCCAAAGGATCCTTTACCGCCATATCCTGATCCAGCTCCTGGAAGGTTCCCGGATCATAAAGCATTTTTAAGCGATAATAGGCTCCGATAGGACTGTAAGAACCGCAATGAGGGCAAATATAGTAATTTTCTTCCCAACGGGAACGAAGAGCTCTTCTTCCGCATTTTCTACAGCTGATAAAGGTTGCAGGCACCTTTAAGGGTGCAGCTCCGCTCATGGTATCTTTATTGGCTTTTTGCCGTAAGTCCCTGTCTTTCACCAGCTCTACCAGACTTTGAATGGGTGATTTCATATTTCCTCCTATGGTTCTTGACCTTTCCTTTAGAAACAATTCTTCTCTTTGAGAAAAGCGTCCCTAAGGACGCCTGTTTTTCTGTCTTTCTATCTTGATAAATTTACGCCTTTGCGTTATTTGCATAGTCTAAAATATCTTTTACGGTATGCATCTTTCCGATTTCTCCATCAGGAATGGAAACGCCCAGCTCATCCTCTAAAGCCATGTGCAGCTCCACTAAGGAAAGAGAATCCACCTCTAAATCCTTCTGCATATCTGCCTCTAAAGTAACCTTATCCTCATCACATGCCAAAGTATCTACAATGATTTCCTTTAATCTCTCGAATTCCATACTGAACTCCTTTCACCTTTTTACTAAAAATTATTTTAATTAAATTTTCGAAAGCAATATAACTGTAAATCATAAAATTGTCAATAGAATATTTTTTTAAGGGATATAGTTTAAAATATGCAAGAAGTGGTTTTGAAAACCACTTCTTGCCGGAGGAAGTGAAAGTGGAAGAGCAAAAATAGGGAGCTGTGTTTTCCACAGCTCCCTTCTCCTATACGAAAAAGGCCCGGACGAAAATGCATTCTCGTCCGGACCTCTTTTGTATAGGAGATACGCTTACCCTGCCGAAGGGCAGGGCAAGCTATTTTTGCAATTTTATCTCTTTCCTTCCCTACTTCTTCAGAAAGG
>CALHIC010000571.1 GCA_938030845.1 uncultured Oribacterium sp.
ACTGACGGATAGGGGTGAAATTGTGCTTTCCGCAGCTGGGACAGGGTACTTCATGGGAGCTAATGAAGTTCTCCATCTCTTCCTTGGACCAGGCATCCACGGATCCCTCCAAAGGAATATTGTGACTTTCGCAGAAGTCTTCAATTACCTTGTCCGCACGAAAACGCTCACGACACTCCTTACAATCCATTAAAGGATCGGAAAAGCCTGCCAAATGTCCGGATGCCACCCAGGTTTCCGGGTTCATCAGAATGGCACAGTCAATACCTACATTGTACTTGGATTCCTGAACGAACTTCTTCCACCAAGCCTTTTTGATATTGTTCTTTAACTCTACCCCTAAATTTCCATAGTCCCAGGTATTTGCAAGCCCACCATAAATTTCAGATCCCGGATATACAAATCCTCTGGTTTTTGCTAATGACACAATGGTGTCCATGGTATAATTTTTTGGCATTTTTCTCTCTCCAGTCTATTTCTGCTTTCCCCAACGTTTCCTTTTACTTCTTCCATCCTACAAAGACTCTTCTCCTTATTCTTTGTAAAATTACCTTTTATTATACATCAAGCCGGAGGTCTTTGGAATATCCACAGCCCATCCCCGAGTAAACTTATTTAAATACCCTATAAATAATAGCTTTTTTAAATATAAAATGGCTTTTTTAAATATAAAACAAGCCTGAAACTTGAGATATGAATTCCTCAAGTTTCAGACCGTCTTTGCGATATTTCCCGGATTATTTTATTTTTTGCAGTCCTATAAAAATCAAGCGCCTAGACTTTTTAAAATTCTAAGGCTTTGAAATTGTTTGGGAAAGCTTTCTTTACAAAGATAATCCACATTTTGAGAAAAGGATAGAAGGGTTCCCTCCTCCAAGGTAAAGGTATAGAGTCTTCCCAAGGGTGCGGCCAGAACATGATGCCAGGCCTCCTGCACCGACTTTCCGGAGGGCAGTGGCGGCTCCTCCGTGTATTCCCCCTCCAGCATCAACATACGAAGCTCAAAAATCCTTCTTACCAATTCATTTTTCAAGCCCTTATGTAAGAGTGCTTTGAGGGAAAGGTAAAGAAGCTCCACCATTTGGGTCGCCTCCAGATTTTCCTGGGCCACCAGCTCCGCCAGCTCTAAAAAATAGGCGGCATAGCAGGCCTTTTCCAAATCCTTTGCAATCTCTTCAAAATAGGCATCCACCTCTACGGAACGAAGGGTGTACCCTGCTTTTCCTTCCCGTAAATGAAATTTTCCGAAGACAAAGCTACGGCTCCCTGCTAAAAGAGGAGAGTTGGGACGTTTTGCCCCACTGGCCCAAACCGTCATTTTCCCCCTCTCCATGGTGAGAAGCTGTAATCGCTTGTCAAACTCCCTTAAGCTGTGCTCTGACAGCACCACCCCCCGGAGAACAATTTCCTCTTTCACTGACCCCTTCTACTTTCCTAAAAAGACTTTCTACTCTCCTAAAACTGCTTTCCTAAAACTGCCTTTCTTAACTAAGCTCATCCTTGAAAACGCAATCTCTCGGATTTTTCTATCCCGAAAATACCTTTATTTCTGCTCTCTATAACCGTACTCCCGAAGATATGCCGGATTTTCCCGCCAGTCCTTCCGGACCTTTACAAAAAGCTGCAGATTCACCTTGGCCTCCAAAAGACTTTCCATCTGAATTCTGGCACCGGTACCGATATTTTTCAGCATGGCGCCGCCCTTTCCGATAATGATGCCCTTGTGGCTGTCCTTTTCACAGACAATGGTGGCTTTCACATCCCAGATACCGTTTTTTCTCTCCCGCATGCTGTCCATCAGCACCGCAATACCATGGGGAATTTCCTTATCCAGCTTATATAGGGCCTGCTCCCGAATCAACTCCGCCGCAATCTCCCGCACCGGCTGATCCGTAATGGTTTCCTCGTCGTAGTAGCGAGGGCCATAGGGAAGCAAGTCAAAGAGAATGTCCTTTAACTCCTCCAAGCCCTGACTCTTATAGGCGGAAATTCCTACGATTGCGGCAAAGTCCAGCTCCTTTTCGTAGTCTTCCTTCTTTTTCAAAAAGGCATCTTCGCCCCCTAAGAGATCCAGCTTGTTTAAAACCAGAATAATCTTTCGCTTGCTATGCTTTAGAAGAGAAAGTATCTGCTCTTCCTTTTCTCCCTTTTGTTCGGTGGCATCCACGATATAGAGAACAAGATCTCCGTTTCCTAAAGCCTTTTCCGCCACGGATTCCATGTAAACGGATAGCTGGTTTTTTGCCTTGTGGATTCCGGGAGTATCGTGGAAAACGATTTGTCCCCTCTCCTCATCATACACCGCCATGATTTGATTTCTGGTGGTTTGGGGCTTTTTCGAAGTGATGGCCACCTTCTGTCCGATGAGGGCATTCAAAAGGGTGGACTTTCCCGCATTGGGAAGCCCTACAATGGAAACAAAGCCGGATTTCACCGGTCCTTCCTCTACTTTTACTTCTTCGCCTCTTTCCTTGGCAAAAAAATCATCAATTACAGATCCCATCGCTTTACTCCCTTCCCTTTCAGAACAAAAGCCTTATGTTTTTTATTCCCGTCTGTTAAATCTCTTCCAGCCTTTCAAAAGCAGCCTTGGCCTTTTCCAGCTCGCCCTTATTTCCGATGGCACAAAGTGCCTTTTCTTGGAAGGCTCTCTTGATATAAGCCGAAAGATTTCGAATATCCTTCTCCTCCACGTCTAAAAGTTCATCCCTTTCTCGCTGCAAGTCTTTCTTTGTAAGCTTGGAAAGATAACAACTTAATCCCAAGAGGAACTTGGTATAGGCGGACTTTGGCATATCCAATTCGGAAATGGCTCCGATAACATATTTGTTTAACTCCAGTTCTGTGGCCTTGAAGTTTTCCAGATACTCTGCCACCTTACGATATTGCTCCAAGGTTCTTCGCACATGGGGATCCCTGTAGGAAACCATGAAGCTTTCTCCGTTTCGGCCAAAGCCGCACATAGCCCCATAGGCATTTCCCTGCTCTCGAATATTCTTCCAGAGGAAGTCATAGGACAAAATCACCTTTAAAACCTTCAGGCTTCCGGTATAGGGGTAAGCTTCCCCTTGGAAGGAACCTGCGGAGGCTACATAGTTCACCTGAGAAGTGGTACTGAAGGCTTCCCTACGCTCTTTTTCCCCTTCGAACTTTGTTTCTCTCCAGTCTTCCTTTTCCGGAAAACGTCTTCCCAAGAAATCTGTAAGCTCTTTCTTTTCCTTCTCGAAAATGCCGATATCTCCCCCTGCTGCAAGGAGTAATCTTTCTCCACTAAAAATTTTCTTGGATAGGGCTGTAAGCTTTTCTCCTAAGGCCTTGGGATTCTTACGAAAATCCTCTTCCAGCTGTTCTAAGAAATGCAGATAGACAATTCCCTTAATCTGCTCCTGGAAATGAGAGCTTGGTGAGAATCCGGACATGGCACGAGTCACCGCATAGCTGTGGCCGGATCCCTCCAGACGCATTCTTTCTCTGGACTTGGCTTCCAGAAGAATCTCGGAAAGGCGCTTTTCCTCCTGATAAACCGTTCTAAACAGCATCTCCTCCAGATACTCTACCGCATTTTTTAATTCTCCCTGTAAAAGCTTGAAGTCCAGAGCCAAGACACCGGTGTACCGATCCTTTTCCACAAAATCCGGATAGGCTGTTAAATCCATGCTAAAGCCTCCGGTATGAAGATAAATCTCGGAATTCAAGTCCTGAAAACGATAATTTTCCGTATCCATATAGGCAAGACAGGTTCTTAAGAAGGAAAGGGTGGACAGTTCCTCCTCACTAAGTCCGTCGGTATGGAATTGCAGGCGAAGATACAGAACCCCCTTAGAGTCCCCCGGCACCAAAATCAACTTTCTGTCTCCAAGTCTTCCCTCCTGATAAGGGTAGGACTCCGCTTCCCGCTTGATATCATTTCTGGAGAGTACCGGCAGAGTCTTTAAAGCTTCCTCTGTATTTCCTGTCTGCTGATATAGAGTAAGCTCCTCTTTTACTTTTTTGATCTGTTCTTTTTCTTCCGGAGAAAATGCCTGCCATCTGGCCTGAAGCTCCTCTGAAAGCTTCTTTTCCTTCTGCTCTGTCATCCCCTTCTTGGGCAATAAACGGAGGAGGGAAGAATGGGGATTGTTCAGGAAATTTTCCTTTAAGAGCTTTTCAAAATAGCCCTTTTCCACCTCTTCCATCAGCTCCTTGTAAAGAGCCTCCGCTTCCAGATAAAGCCAGGGCTTTCCTCCGTAGAGCCAGGAATCCAAAGCATTTAAGCTGTAAACCAGTCCCTTAGGGGTATTCCCGTAATCCGCCTCCTTGTATTGGAAAGCATCATGGTGAATGGCCGCCAAGATGGTCTTATGGTCTAAACCATTTTCCGCAGCATCCAAAAAGCAATCCTGAATCATCTGTAGAAACTCTCCTGCTCTCTCTTCGGAAACATTCTTACTGATAACGGAAAAATAGTGTTGTAAAATGCCGTCGGAATAGCCTCCGAAAACATCCTCTCCCAAGCCTGCTTCCAGAAGCTTTTGCTTTAAAACCGCTCCGGGGCCGGAAAGCAGGGCATGATCCAGATAAGAAAATGCCATGGACTTCTTCGCATCCTGTCCTGCATCCAAAACAAAGTTGTAGGAAAGATAAGCTTTATTTTCGATACTATCCTTCTCCGAAATAGGATAGTACTGGCTTTCCTCCACCATTTTCCCGAAGGGCTGCTGCCGGGCAATTTCGGAATGGGGGGAAATTCTTTCAAAGTCCTGAAGATATGCCTCATCAATCCAATTTAATTTCTCCTCCATATTCATATCTCCATAAAGGATAATGAAGGAATTGGATGGATGATAAGAGCGCTGATGGAAGGCCTTAAAGGCATCATACGTTAATTTCGGAATGTCCTCCGGATCTCCCCCTGACTCATTGCCGTAGCTGGTATCCGGGAAAAGGGAATGGAAGGTATAGCGTTCCAGTACGGACTCCGGGTCGGAAAATGCGCCCCGCATCTCGTTATAGACTACACCGCTATAGCATAGCTTTCCCTCCTTATTCAGGGTATAGTGCCAGCCCTCCTGCAAAAAGGTCTTGTAGTTTTCCAAACAGTTTGGATGAAAAACCGCATCCAAATATACATCCATAAGATTTTGGAAGTCCTTGTCATTCTGAGAAGCCACCGGATAAACGGTTTTGTCCGGATAGGTCATGGCATTCAAAAAGGTCTTTAAGGAGCCCTTCACCAGCTCCACAAAGGGATCCTTTAAGGGGAACTTCTTGGAACCGCAAAGCACGGAATGCTCTGTAATATGAGCCACTCCGGTGGAATCCTCCGCAGGGGTACGAAAGGCAATACTAAAGACCTTGTTGTCATCCTTATTCTCCAAGCATAAAACCTTAGCGCCGGTCTTCTTATGCTCATACACCCGGGCCATGGTTTCCAGCTCTTTAATCTCTTTTTCTTCTATAAACTGATATGCCTTCATCAAAATATCTATTCCTTTCTAAACTACCGAATTTTTCCCTGATCTGTCTATAGCTTACAGTAAAGCCTTTCTACAGCTCATGGCAAAGCCTTTCTACAGTTTTTGGTAAAGCCTATTTACAGCTTATGGCAAAGCCTTTCTCCGAAGAGGAACAGGGCCTCTCGAAAGTAAAGATGCGGCCTTAGCGCAGGGTCTTCTACCGAGGGAAAGCCCACAATACTGACTTTCTGTGAAGCTTCCACCTTCCCTTCCTCTCTCTGCTTTTTTAGAGCCTGTTCCGCAAAATGGCTGGCTCTGAATATCTGATACTGGGAACTCACAATGCCGATTCTGATCTCCTTATCGGCTGAATCCTCCCTGCTCTCCGGCCCTTCGGATGTCTCTGTTTCAAGCCCTTCCTCCGAATCAAAAATCTCATCCGAATCCAAGTCCTCTTCATAGTCCACAACTTGATTTTCCTGGGCTGCCAATCTTTTCCGGACTTCTTCCCGACGCTTTTGTCGAAGATCCTCTTGCGCCTCGGAGCCTTCCTGATTCTGCTCCCCTTGGAAAATGCTTTCTATTCCGTAGGAAAGCTTTTGCTCCGTAGTTTTAGAGTAAAACTCCATCAGCATAGCATCGGCGGGAATCCCCATCTTCAGCATACTTTGGTACATCACGCTGGCTTCCGCACTGGCACTGTTCCTTCCCCTACCGCCGGAAAGCACAATGGTTGCGGAAGGATTCTCCTGATAGCATAAATCCGCTCTTTCCAGGCGGTTTTGAAGGAGTGGAGTAATCTTATTGTTTTCCAATTCCGAACCCACCACCAAAATATAAGAAAGGGGATCCTTCCACTGTCCATAGCGATATTGGCTTAAATACCCGATAAGATAAGTGAAAAGCAGGAAAAATATGCAATAACTGCTTAAGCAAAAAATTCGAAAGCGAAAAAACAAGGGTTTCTTTCGTAAACGCTCCGGTGCCTTATAGACAAAGGCCATCAGGAGATGAATGGCTCCCAAAAGAAGCCAAATCCAAAGAAAGGAAAGGTAGGAAGCGGTGGTCCATAAAAAGCCAAAGTAAAGAAAACATCCTAAGGCTAATATTAAAAATACAATTCCCATATCTTCTCCTTTCCCGATTTTCTCCTGAAAATTCTTTCTCCTTTAGAAGACTTTTCTCTTTATATAGACGGTTCTCTTTATTGTGGTTTTCTCTTTAATGGAGTTTTCTTTATTTGTCTTCGATTCTTCTTAATACATCCTGGGCTTCAGGAAGTACGGAGAAACGAATCTTTAAATTCTGCTTGGAATGGGGACAGGATTCCAGTACTTCTCCGGTATCCGCGTCCTCCATAGCTAAAACTTCCGTGTCCAAGTTATCTCCGTTTGGCTTCATAACGGAAATACTCTCTCCCACAGAAAACTTATTTTTCTGCTGTAGAAAGGCAAATTCTCCCTCCACCTTTTCCACTGTTCCCAGATAAATAGCCCCTGCACTATAGCTGTTGTTTCCGTAAATCTGATCCTCTTCATCCGGTCTGCCGTAGTAGAAGCCGGTACTGTAGTCTCTAAAGGTACATTTCCGGATTTCTTCCTCATAAATCGGAAGCTTTTCCTCATACTTTTTCGGATCCTCCAAGTAATCCTGAATAGCCACCTTATAGGTTCTGGCCACGGTAGCCACATATAGCTCCGTCTTCATTCGCCCTTCAATCTTTAAAGAATCTACTCCCGCCTCAATCAGGTCAGGAATATGGCTAATCATATTCAGATCTTTGGAATTGAAAATGTAGGTTCCCCTGTCATTTTCAAACACAGGATAGTACTCTCCGGGACGCTTTTCCTCCATGAGAGAATACTTCCAGCGACAGGGATGGGTACAGGCTCCCTGGTTCGCATCCCTTCCGGTGAAAAAGCTGGAAAGCAGGCAACGACCGGAATAGGACATACACATTGCCCCATGCACAAAGGCCTCAATCTCCATATCCTCCGGGATATGGGCTCTGATTTCCTTAATCTCCGCCAAGCTTAATTCTCTCGCACAGACCACTCGCTTTACGCCTAACTGATGCCAGAAACGGAAGGTTTCATAGTTGGTATTGTTGGCCTGGGTGGAAATATGAATCTCCACTCCCGGCATCATTTCCTTTGCCAAAAGGAAGGCTCCCGGATCCGCAATCAATACTGCGTCCATCCCCACTTCCTTCAATTCGGAAAAATACTCCCGCATAGGCAGTAAATCCGCATTATGAGCCAAAATATTGGCGGTGACATAGACCTTTACCCCTCTTTCATGGGCATAGTTCACCGCTTCCTTCATCTTTTCCAAACTGAAGTTCTTGGCATTTGCCCGAAGGGAAAATGCCTCTCCTCCCATATAGATGGCATCCGCCCCGTAATGAATGGCGGTTTTCAAGCCCTCCATAGATCCTGCCGGAATTAATAACTCCACTTTTCTCTTCATAATCCTACTTTCTACTCTATAATTTCTTGATAGACAAACTTACTCCGTCTCCTATGGGCAAAATGGAGCTTTCCAGACTTTGCTCCCTTTGCAAAAGTCTCAGGAACTCCCGCATCCGCTTGTGAATCGTTCGCTGTCTTCTTTCCAAATAAAAGCGACTCTCCAACAATAATTCTCCCTGGAGAATATTGTCACAAAAGAGTATACCACCGGGAGACAAGAGTTTCAAAATGGAAGGAAGCCAAAGCGGATATTGAGCCTTGGCCGCATCCAAAAACACAAAGGAAAACTGCTCTTCCTTTTCCAGAAGCTCCTCCAAAATCCTGCTGCCGTCTCCTTCCAGCAGGGTGATTTTATTCTGATAGGGACTTGCCGCAAAGTTCTTTTTCGCCTTTTCGATTCTGGGCGAAAAATTCTCCACCGTTACAATCTCCCCTTCTCCCCCTAAGGCATCCATCATCACCATGGCGGAATAGCCTACAGCAGTCCCCAATTCCAAAATTTTAGGCTTTTTTTTCGTTTTCAAACAAACACGAAGAAGCGCTGCGGTTTCCTCCCGTAAAATAGGGACGGCCTCCGATAGCGCTTCCTTGCGAATCTCCTCCAGGAAAGCAGTTCTTTCCGGGAGGAAGGATTGTATAAATTGGCTGATTCTGTCTTTTTTATCCAAAGTACTTCCTATTCATTTTCATTTCCGCCACCGATTTCCTGATCCTCTCGGCTTTCCTCGGTGCTCTGGTCTTCCGTCTCAGTAACTAAGTTTTTATCGCTTAATTCCTGATTCTTCTTTCCCTCCTCTGTAATACTGTCCAGCATTTCCACCTGGGTCATGGCTGTACTCAGAGTATATTTTCCCGGAAGTAACTTACTGTGGTATAGCTTTGCTTTCAGGGCAAAGGCCTGGGCATTTTGAATAAGTCCCAAAGACTTGGCGTTTTCTCCCACTTCCTTCCAGGACTCTCCCTCCTGAATATCCAAGGTGATTTCCCTTCCCGGTGAGGCTTCCATGGCATGGTCATACATAAGACCATGGCCATAACGATAGGCAACTTGTACCCCCTGCAAAATCAAAAACAAAAGAAATACGAGAAAAAGAAAGCGTACAGATACACTCATCAATATTTGGGTAAATGCCCTTAAGAAGCTTCTTTTCTCCATTTTCCGTTTATACCTCCATAATTACCGGTAAAATCACAGGATTTCTCTTAATCTTCTTCCAAAGGAAGTCGGACAGTCCATCCTTAATCTGGGTCTTAATCTTACCCCAGTCGCTGACATGGGTGCAAAGACAGTCATCCACCACATCCTGCACCGCCACTCTGGCTTCTTCCATTAAATCCTCAGACTCCCTCACGTAGACGAAGCCTCGTGAAATCAAATCCGGTCCTGCCATCAGATGTCCTGAATATTTTTCCAGGGTAAGAACCACCACAATGATTCCGTTCTGTGCCAGATTCTGACGGTCTCTCAGCACGATATTTCCTACATCTCCGATGCCCAGTCCGTCCACATAAACACCGCCGGCCTGCACCTTTTCTTTGATGCTGTAGCTGACTTCTTCTCCATTTGCCGTGAACTCCAGTACATCACCGTTGTCCAGCATCAGGCACTTATCCTTATCCACTCCGACAGATTCCGCCAGCATTGCTGCAGATCTTCTGTGATGGAACTCTCCGTGGAAAGGCACTGCATACTTGGGCTTAACCAAGGAATATAAGAGCTTTAAGTCCTCTGCACAGGCGTGGCCGGAAACATGGGTATCCTGCATAATCACCTTGGCATGAAGCTTACACAACTCATTGACAACCCTGTCTACCGCCCGTTCATTACCGGGAATAGGATGGGAAGACATGACTACCACGTCATTGGGCGTAATGCTTACCTTTCTATGCATACCGGTAGCCATACGGGACAGAGCCGCCATGGACTCTCCCTGAGAACCGGTGGTAATCAAAACCGTCTGCTCATCGGGATAATCCTTTAAATTCTCAATGTCAATAAGAGTTCCCTCCGGAATATGAATATACTCCAGCTCGGAAGCCACGGAGATAACATTCACCATGGAACGTCCCTCCACCACAACCTTTCTCTTATACTTTGCGGCAGTATCGATAATCTGCTGCACACGGTCTACATTGGAGGCGAAGGTTGCTACAATGATTCTATTGTTCTGATGCTCTGCAAAAATCAAATCAAAGGTTCTTCCCACTGTCTTTTCAGACATGGTGAAGCCCGGCTTTTGGGCATTGGTGGAATCGGAAAGCATGGCTAAAACACCATTTTTTCCCAACTCCGCAAAACGCTGTAAGTCGATTTGATCTCCGAAGACCGGAGTATAATCCACCTTAAAGTCTCCGGTATGGATAATCACACCGGCAGGAGTGGTAATCGCCAAGGCTGCCGCATCCTGAATAGAGTGGTTGGTCTTTACGAATTCCACCTTTAAATCTCCGAAGTTCACGGATTGACCGAACTTCATGGTCTTCATCTTCACCAGCTTATCCAGGCCGTTTTCTACAAGCTTCCTCTGAATCAAAGCCAGGGTGAGCTTTGTGGCATAAATCGGCACATTAATCTGCTGTAAAACATAGGGGAGAGCACCGATATGGTCCTCATGGCCATGGGTGATTACAAAGCCCTTCATCTTATGAATCTTGGACTTGATGTAGCTGATATCCGGAATAACCAGAGCAATTCCCAACATATCATCTGTAGGGAAGGCCAATCCGCAGTCCACGATAATCATGGTATCCTCTGTCTCAATGGCAGTGATGTTCATGCCGATTTGATCCAGTCCCCCCAAAGGAATGACCTTAACAGAGCCCTGAAAGCTGTGCTTGGGCTTTCTTCCCTTTGCCTTACTTTCCGATACCTCCATGGTTCCGGTGAGCAAGGGGAAATGCTCCGGGCTGTATACCGGTTTATCCTCCTCCCTGCCTCTTGGTCTTAAGGGATTTTTTCTTGGGGTTGGCACGTTCATCATCCTGCTTTCCTGCTTCGCCGTTGCTCTGGCATTGGCTGTTCTGTAGTTTCTCTTCCCGTCGGTACTTTTCGATTTTCCGATCTGGCTCTTATGGACGTTTACGATACGATGAGCCCCTTCTACCTTCTTCTTTTCACTGTTGTTGCTGTTTCCGTTATTTCCTTCTTTCATTCTATTCCTTTCTTAGTCTATATTCATTTGTATTTACGTATGTTTCTTTAGATTTGTATTTTAATTTCTTCTCTCTACTCTTTCGGGCTTTTCTTAGCTTAAAGAGGATTTCCAAGTCCGGCTCTATCTCTCTATGGTAATATCTTCTCCGGAAAGCAGCTCTGCGAAAATATCCATAATGCGTTCCGCCTCTTCTCCCTCCGCAAAACTGAAGTCCGCTTCTTCGTCCTCAGGTGCGGATGTGTCCTTCATCACATAGCAAACGCCGTCTTCCCCTTCTTTGGCATCGGTAACCAAAATATAGGTCACTCCCTGTACCACAGTTTCCTCCAAAATCTCCAACTCTAAATCATCTTCTTCTGAACGTAAACGAATTCTTCCGCCTTCCATTTTACCCTTCCTCTCTGTTTCGAAGGTAATCCTCTAAAATTACCTGAGCAGCTACCTGATCTAAAACTTCCTTTTGTCTATCCTTGGGAACTCCGTTTTCCCGCAAAATCTCTTCCGCTTCCATGGTGCTGAGCCTTTCATCATACAAATGTATGGGAAGCTCTATTTTTTTCTGAAGCATTTCCTGAAAGGCCAGAACCCGTTCTACCCTTTCTCCTTCACTACCGTCCATGTGGCAGGGATAACCCAGAACCAACTCTTCCACCTGATATTCCTTGCAAGTTTCCTGAATTTCTTCTACGGTCTTTCGTAATTTTCCTTCTCTTTCCCGCCAAATGGTTTTAAGAGGCTGAACAATGAGACCCAAAGGATCAGTGATGGCGAGCCCCACTGTTTTGGATCCGTAATCTAATGCTAAAATCCGCATACTACTCCTACTGAAACTGAAGAAAAGGTCTCTCCGGAACTCCAGACAGACCAAAAAAGCTTATGACTTTTTTAATTTACTCTCTACATAATTCCGCATCAACTCTTCCAGGAGTTCATCCCGCTCTACCTTATTAATCAGGCTTCTGGCCCCCTTATAGCTGGTAATATAGGTAGGATCTCCGGACATAATGTACCCCACTATCTGGTTAATAGGGTTATAGCCCTTCTCTGTCAACGCTGTATAAACTTCCTTTAATACCTCTGATGCCGCCAAACTGTTCTGCACCGGTTTAATAATCTGGGTATGGTTCATCTCATTATTCATAAAAACACGTCCCTCTCAAAACTTGCCTTATTCTATCTCATTTTTATCGATTTCGCAAGTCCGCTTTCCTTACTTTCTTTTTACAGTCCCCATGATTTCCTACACAATATGACGACAAAAAAAGGCCAAAGAATAAGTTCTTTAGCCTCTTTTTCCTATCCCTGCATCAATGTATTTTTCGGAAAGTATCGATGCATTAGGGAAATTTTCTATTAGCCCTGGAATTTTGCTGCGGATTCTCCTGCAATTTTTCCAAAGACAGTAAAGTCTGCAACAGCATTTCCGCCTAAACGGTTAGCCCCATGTACTCCTCCGGTAACTTCTCCTGCCGCAAAAAGTCCGGGAATTGCATTGCCGTTCTTGTCCAAAACCTCGGTGACTTCATTGATGCGAAGTCCCCCCATGGTGTGATGCACGCCGGGAGTCACCTTAATAGCATAGAAAGGTGCCGTATCCAGTGGATCCGCAAAGCTGGTTCTGCCAAAGGCAGTATCTTCTTTCTTTGCTACACTTTCGTTCCACTCAGTAATGGTCTTTTCTAAGGCATCCTCAGGAACCCCCATAGCCTTGGCAAGGCTCTTGGCATCTTCGCCGGTCACGGTATA
>CALHIC010000572.1 GCA_938030845.1 uncultured Oribacterium sp.
CCGAGAACAAGGAGACTTACAATTTGGAAAGGCGACAAGCCGCTCAATATGCTTTTTACCGCCTCCGGGGAAATGGTCTTTCCCATTTTAACAAGTTCCAAAAGCACCAAAATAGAAATGCTTAGGAAAAGAATGCTCTTTAAAACATTCTGCCATTTTTTGAAAAAAGAAATCAGCTTATTCAAATTTTCCTCCTTACTAGGGAAACCGAAGTTTCTTTACTCTATACGAACTTTGTTTTGCAATTTTTACCTTACTTTATCAGCAACTTGTGCTGATAATCGATGCTTGTATTGTATAATCAGCATCTTGCTATTTGATTAAGG
Organism: uncultured Oribacterium sp.; assembly: GCA_938030845.1. Lineage (GTDB taxonomy): Bacteria > Bacillota > Clostridia > Lachnospirales > Lachnospiraceae > Oribacterium. Next base: position 327 of record CALHIC010000572.1, read on the forward strand.
CAGTATCAAGGCTGTATGCCCTGCACCATTTTTTCTATCAAGCGATTAAAGTAAACGCTATCCTTTTTCGGGATATTGTGTCCCTGTCCTTTTCTTTCCAGAAATTTGCCTTTTGGAAAAAGCTTTGCAATAGCCATACTGTGCTTTCGCTTAATCATATCCCTATCGCCCACCAAAACCACTACAGGGTAAGGCGCCTTTTGAAAAAGCTCCTTCGGCACATCCACATTTTCCCGTAAAAGGGGAGAAACCCTGGACTTTCGTTTAAAGGCGGGAAGAAAGAGCCCCAAAAAGCGGTAGAGCCATTCTTCCAGATAGCAGGCATAGCGGGGAAGAAACTTTAAGCCGGAAAAGGAAATATTTCCGCTGTTGGCAAGAATCCCGGCCACTCTTTCGCCGTGGCGACCGGCGTATTCCAGGGCGAGGTTTGCGCCGTCACTGTGCCCCACCAAAAGGCATTTCTCTATAGAAAGGGAGGAAAGAAGTTCCTCCAGACTGTCGGAAAGATACGCAAAGCTTGCCTCTCCCTGCAATTCTCCGGATTTTCCATGCCCCAAACTATCTACAAAGAGGAGCTTAAAACTTTTCTCGAGAACCCTTTGCTTTGCAAAGTAGCCGCTTTGCAAATTATTTCCATGAAGAAAGACAATGGGGAAGCCTTCTCCCAGAATATCCACATGGATTCGTTCTCCGCTTTTACAATAAAATTCCATTTTGCAGCCCCCGACTATATGTTTATCATCTTATTTTTTGAAAATTCTTATTTCTTTTTGAAGTAATAGGAAGAAAGATCTATATTATTCTTCGCAGGATAGTATAGACCTCTTTAGGCATAGCAGATGTGTTTTTCTTGTGAAAAATATTAAGTGGTCGGAGTCCTGGTGACAAAGTTAAATAAGTAGATGGCAATCAGGTGATTTTGAGATAAAATGTTTTGGATAAAGCTGATGTAGTTTTGGGAGGATAGAATGTTAGAAGGGTTAAAGAAGTTTTTTACCGGGAAAGACGAGTCTAAATCTGAAAATCAAAGGAATAGTGGGAGTGGAGTCGATTCCGAGAAGCATAGCAATGACAATGTAGAGCAGCAAGAAAACTATGACAGAGCCGAGCGAACCCGCTTTACGCTGATGGCGGAAAGCTATGCAGCTGTAGAGGGAGATTGTTTTTCTGTAGAAGGCCAACTCTTTGGAAATGCTAAAGAAGGGGAGAAGGTTTATGCTCTGCATCGTGATGGAACGATTTCTCATCTAATGATTATAAAGATAGAGGAAATAGATGCATTAGCGGAACAGGCAGAACAAGAGGAAACCCAAGGGCAGAGAAGGGTAAAGCTCTTCTTCTCTCGAAAAGAAGCCCTTTCTCCGGACTGGCAATATGCGGTAATCACGGATATTCCCTATCAGATTGAAGCAAATGTACATCAAGCGGTGGAGAATCCCTATCTTTTGGGCTTAAGTTGCGTATTTTTTGAAAGACAAGGAGAGGGAGAGTTTCTGAATCTCTTTTTTAGAGAGCTGGTACGGAGCCATTACCTTGTGGCGATAGAGACAGACGGAAACTTGACGCAGGTAGGAAAGGATGGCTCTGTAACCCTAAAGGCGGGGATGAAGCTCACCATCCCTCATGTGACGATGGATCGGGGAGAATCGGCCCTTCCGGTGTTTACGGATTGGTTTGCATTAGGCGCCATGGATCGGCAAATGGAAGCGGGGTGGAAAAGAGAAACCATGATTGCCGGTTTCCCCCAAATTGTTTCCATGCTTACTAAGGGAGAAGGCTTTGTGATCAATCCCTATGGACCACAGCTCTTCTATGTAAGCCCGGAGCTTATCCATAACCTGATGAGTTCCCCGGGATACCAAAGTGAATTTGGGGAAGCGAAGGTACAGTCCGTGGAAGTGAAGAAGGATGCGGAGGTTTTACTGGGATATCCAAAGGAGAATGAAGAAGTGGAAGCCTTGCATAGGAGACTTATATCCTTTGCAAAGACACATTCCGAGATTGCAATGTTGGATATGCTTTTAAAAAGGGATGAAAGTGGAACGACTTCTTATCTGATTATTGTGGACATGCCGGAGGAGCATTGTCATGAATGCTTTAAGGAAATCTATGAAAGCTGTCGGGATCTTTTGCATCGGGTTCCCTATATGGATTTTGTGACCTTGCAGAGAGGAGATTTTGCAAAGGGGGCAAGAACTGAGGAACCGCTTTATGTAAGGATGTAGATAATTCAAGAAAATATAGGGTTAACATAATTATAGAAAGGGTGAAAGAGGATTGATAAAATAGATTTGACCGAAAAAGCATTTCAACAAAGCAGAGAAATGAAATCGGTAGAAAATGAATTAATTTGAAGGAGGAAATTTTGAATCAAGAGGTATTTTCTTTTATTATTTACATGATTCATGCTTGTGCAAATCGATGGAAAAAGACGGCTGCACAGGTATATTTTGCGTTAAAACAGAGTGGATGCCTTAATCATTACCTGATTCCAAATTATGATATTTTACATACACAAAGTACGGATTTTGTTGTGAAGGATATTGAAGAATACCTTTCTAAAAAAGAGGTGATAGTATGATAGTGTATCATGGTTCTAATCAGTTTGTGGATAAGCCTGACGTAAAACATAGCCTTCGGAATTTAGATTTTGGTTCCGGATTTTATGTAACTACGATAAAAGAACAGGCAGAGAAGTGGGCAAAACGAAGAGCGGACTTGATGACAGGAAGTCCTATTATTAATAAGTATGAGCTTAGTTTGGTTAAGACGGATTTTAATGTGAAAGATTTCGGAGAGGATTTGGACTCTTGGATCGATTTTGTGTGTAATTGCCGAGAAGGGAAAAGGGACTATTTGCAATTTGACATTATCATTGGAAAAGTTGCAAATGATAAAGTTTTTCGAGTGGTTGATATGTATCATCAAGGAATATGGGATAAAGAAAGAGCGATAAAGGAAATTCGTGTGTATCCAAATTATGATCAGATAGCATTTATTTCTCAAAGAGCAGTTGATGAACTTTTAAAATTTGTTTCAGCAGAGGAGTTAACACCATGACAGAGGAAGCTTTAGAGCAGTTTTATCAAGAAAATTTAGAAGAAAGGTTGATTCAAAATATTGCTAAAGAGCTGCACTTTTCCTTAGAAGAGGCAATGGATTGTTATTATAAGAGTAAGCTGGCCAGGATGATTCAGGAGGGAAAAGATGGAGTGCAGTACTTGGATTACAGGGCTCTGACTGCATTTTTTATGGAGATGGAAAAAATAGATAGAAAATCTGAATAGAGTATTCGCCTCCTTGATGCGAGTACAAGTATAAAATCGTAGTACAAATAGGAGTGAATTGTAAAGTATGAGAACAAAAGAAGAAGCGATTGCCTTCGGTCTATCCTTTCCGGATAGCTATATAGACCGTCCTTTTCGAACGGCGGATTGGGAGCTGATTCGTTTTCGGGAAAATAAAAAAGCCTTTTTGCTTATCTACGAAAGAAATGGTTTTGTGAACCTGAACGTGAAGGTACATCCGGAATGGCGGGATTTTTGGAGGAGAGTTTACCCTGCGGTGCAGCCTGCGTATCACCAGAATAAAGAGCATTGGAATACGATCCTTTTAGACGGCAGTATTCCGGAGGAAGAGCTGAAAAGAATGATATCAGAAAGCTATGCTCTTATTTCCGATTCCCCCACAAAACGAATTTACGAGGCAGTGAAGAAGATTCCAAAAGGCAGGGTAGCCACTTATGCTCAGGTTGCGGAGATGGCGGGGAATAAAAAGATGTCCCGTGCAGTGGGAAATGCCTTGCATAAAAATCCGGATCCGGAGCATATCCCCTGCTTTCGGGTAGTGAATTCCAAGGGGGAGCTTGCTCCCGCCTTTGCCTTCGGGGGAGAGGATGAGCAGAGAAAACGCTTGGTAGAAGATGGAGTGGAAGTGAAGGACGGAAAAGTGGATTTAAAGAAGTATGGAATGGAAGTCAAAAATTGAATGCGGACTTAAAGAAACAAAGAAGTAAAATATAAGAAAGCCTGATAAAATGCCAGAATCTTTGTATGCTGAATATCAAGAAAATCAAATCATTCTTCATGTGGATATGGACGCCTTTTATGCTTCCGTGGAAATGCGGGACAATCCGACTCTTAAAGATAAGCCTCTGATTATCGGCGCAAAACCCACGGAGCGGGGAGTGGTGGCAACCTGCAATTATGAAGCAAGAAAATACGGTGTCCGTTCCGCCATGAACAGTAAAGAAGCCTTTCGGCTCTGCCCGAAGGCTGTTTTTCTATATCCGGATTTTGAAAAGTATAAGGCGGTGTCAGAGGAGCTCCATGAAATTCTGGAAAGCTATACCAAGCAAGTGGAATACATTGCCTTGGATGAGGGCTATCTTGATTTAACGGAGGTGGCCAAGGATTTTTCCGAAGCGGAAAAAATCGGGCGGGAAATTCAAAGGAGGGTTGCGGAAGAGCTGAGTCTGACCTGCTCTGTAGGAATTGCTTATGGGAAAACAGCGGCAAAGATTGCCAGTGAAGAGAAGAAGCCCAACGGCTTCTTTATGATTCAAAGAAGAGAAGATTATGTAGAGCTTTTACGGGACAGAGATGTTCGGGCGCTTTTCACGGTAGGAGTAAAAACGGCGGAAAAGCTTCATTCCTTCGGGATTTATACCGTGAAGGATTTGCAGGAAAAAGAGAAGGAGGTCCTTCGCCTTCTGGGGAATCAGGGGAAAATGCTTTTGGAGCTTTCCTACGGTATCGATCATCGGAAGGTGGTTCCCTACCGTCCGGAGGACACCCAAAGCATCAGTAAAGAAATGACTTTTCAGGAGGATGTGACGGACTATTCCTTTTTGGATGATGTGCTGTTTCTCCTATCCTTCCGTGTGGAAAATCGAGCAAAACGTTACGGGCTCTATGCAAGAGGGGTTTCTTTGAAAATCACTTTTGCGGATATGAAAACTATTACCCGATCTGCCCTCATTTCCGAAAGCACCCAAAGTGCATTTTCCTTGTATAAAAATGCCTCTGCCCTCTTGCAGCAGATTCCTAAGCGAAGAGTTCGGCTAATCGGGGAAGGCTTTTATCATTTGGAGGAAAATGAAGGAAGACAGCTTAGCTTTTCCGACATTTTCACGGAAGAAAAAGAACGGGAAGAAAGAGAGAGGGAAGAGCGCTGGCAGCAACTGGAGGCTCGCTACGGAACCCTGTTTCAGGACAGAAAGAGCACGATTCTTTCCGGAGAGAGGGTGTATGATTTGATAGAGGAGATGCGAATTTATGGAAGAAAGTAGAATTGAAAGGGCTATAGACTATATCACTACGCTTTTTCAGGGAAATGGAGATGGACACGACCTAGCCCATAGTTTGCGGGTATATCACAATGCCATGATGATTGCCCAAATGGAAGGGCAGGGAGAAGAGGAAGTGATTGCGCTTTCCGCCCTCCTACATGACTGCGACGATCATAAGCTTTTCCATACAGAAAACAATGCCAATGCTAGAAACTTCTTGCAGCAGGAGGGACTTTCCGAAGAGCGAATTGAGGAAATATGCAGGAATATCAATTCTGTTTCTTTTAGCAAAAATAGAGGAAAAGTTCCGGAGACTATTGAGGGAAAAATTGTGCAGGATGCAGACCGGCTGGAAGCAATTGGCGCTATCGGTATTGCTCGCTGCTTTCAGTTTGGTGGAAGCCACGGAAGAAGCTTGGAGAATTCTATAGAGCATTTTTACGACAAGCTTTTACTGGTTTCTAAGGAATTAAATACTCCTTCAGCCAAGAAGATGGCGGAGAAAAGGGATAAGCTCATGCAGGATTTTCTGAAGGAGTGGGGAGAGGAAATGAATTAGATATTAAGACCGTAAAATAGTTTATTTTTCCGGTTCATTCCTTACATAATTCCGAGTTTGTGTAAAAGGAGAACAATAGAGTGAGAATCACTGCTACCTCGTGTTTATACGCCTAAAGCTTTTTTTAGACTATCCATAGTACTATATGATTTTACGCGATTATCTAAGGCAATACGCCGCCCCTCTTTAATGGCGGCTATAGTCACATCATTTAGTCTAAGCTCAGAAAAAAGCTGATTCGCCTGTTCAGGATTTTTTTTATTATTTTCGTTATTTAGTTTTGTGTTCGCCATTGAAGGAACCTCCATTCCAATTGCACATTGTTAGTTTTAGGTTCTTAGCTTTGCAGAGCATATTCTTCACCGAATGCATCAGCACCCTTCGCATTGCCGGAGACAATTTCTATATCTTTTAGAGAAGACATGATTAGAGATTATATTTCTCCTTTAATTTGCGTATGGTCTCGGCTCCCTCTTCGGTATTTCCCTCTTTTAGATCCTTCAGCCCCTCTAAAACATCTTTTGCTTCATATATCTTTTGCATGGTTTTCTCATAATACTCAATATTCATAAGCACAACCCCTCGTAACTGTTTTGCAATTCATCTCTATTTGTTCCTTATTTTCTGGATTGCATCAGCTCCACGCGAAGTCAGAACTTTTTTGCAGACTCTGGATAGGATTCTTGTCTGTCCGCTTTCTAGCTTATCCATTAGGATAGGAACATCTACTTCGGTATCAGCCGTTGGCTATTCGCCAAGAAAATTCATATTAGGCCAGAGGGCACGAACTACATTTTCCGGATACTCCTGATCTATAAAGCTTTCTATAGCATTTCTTGGCTCCGGATGTTCTTTTCGGTCCGTGGCTCTTACCATGACCATGGCGGTAACCATGGAGTCGGAAAGGAAGAATAGGGTAATGGCTATTGCCAACACGGAACCTAAGATAGGCGGTATCTTTTCAATAAATCGGGAAATAGGGGGATAGGCGTAATGAAACCAAAGCACGGAAACAATACCCCAAAAAATCATAAACAAGAGATTGGTTCTTCCATCTATGTTAAATGGCATGTAGGAATAGTCCCAAAACTTCATACCGAAGAAAACTTCAGTGAATACGGAGCAGAGATATTCAAATGCTCCACCAAAGAAGAATCCGGCAATGAAGATGGAAAGATTATTCTGCTTTTTGACCTTACTGAGCACCAGTGTTAGGATAACCGCGCCTAAACCCCAGACAATACTGAATGGACCGAGCACCAAACTGGAACGCCGCATCAGGACGTGGGCTGTCAGAAAGACATAGACGGTTTCGATGATATCTCCCATAAAAGAGGTAATGAGAAGCATCCAAATCAGTTTATAAAAGTGAATTCCTTCGGCAAAAATAATTCCTTGTTGTTGCAGGCGTTGATCGGAGGCGGCAATTCCTGCAGATGGAGAAGTTCCATTTTCTACAGAGTTTTCTTCATTTTCTGCTAAAAGACTTGGATATTGGCGGTAAATTCTATTCCAAATACCTCGGGAAATCCATTCTCCTAATCGCAGTTTTCTATTGTGAGCCAAAATTTCTTCCCGCTTTATGTAGTATTTTCTGGGAAGAAGATAGAGCAAAACAATATCGGAAACAAGGGAAAGCAAGAGGAGAGCAGCAAGGAGGTGAACAAGAGAAAGTGGAAGCAAAGAGACCACAGAAAAAAGAAGCGGGTGGAAGCTCTTTAGCAGGACATATCCCGGAATAGTAAGGAGTATAGAGTAAGCAGCAGAGATTTTCAGATTTCCCTTTGGGAAAATTTCCCGGCTGTTCTTATTTTGATAAAATTTATGTAGAAAAAATAAAGATATGTTGTCTGTAAAAATACCATAAAGAAAGGTCATAAACAGTAATCCCGGCGTGCTGACCCTTTTTCCGGAGGATAGGAAAATCAAGAAAATCATGATTAGTGCAGGTTGAACCAAGATTGGAAGATTTAAAATTCCAAAATTTCTGTAGCACTGTTCCTTTAGGCTTACAAAAATAGTGGCGGTAATCCAGGCAAAAAAGCCGTAAAAGAAAAAATATAAGACTAGGTCTGTTCCTGAAAATAATGGCATACCCCTTACACTCCTTTTTGTTTATTACTTTTAAAAATTTTTCAAAAGATTACTTTTATACAGTTTAGATATTCCCCAGTCCATAAATTCTATGAAATAGGATAATATTCGTCAAGACATAGTAGTGTTACTCATTGTAAGGATTTGGATTTAGAAGCTTGAGGATTCCGGTGTTTATTCGGTAGAACTTGAAAATAAGAAAGGATAGGCATACACTTTATCGAGACAAACTTTCTGCAATATATTTTGGCCTATAACTCAGATTAGTCCTATAGCTCGGTTTTGGCCTTTAGGACGAAAATAAAAATGGATTTACACAGGAGAGGAGCTTTTATTTGCGCGATTTCTTGAAAAAATATGCTTTGGTACTTCTGATCGGCGGCGTTTTCGAAGCTGTGGCAATTAGCCTTTGGCTTACGAAGCATAATCTTTTTTATCTTTTCAACTTTAGTTATATCGGAATCTCCTTATCCTTAGGAATTTTTCTGCTCGGAAGAAAATATCCCCATGCCCGTCGTGTGGTACAGCTTCTGGTGGGGCTCTATATGCTCGTTTATTTAGGGTTTATCAACCGGGAAAATATGCAAATTGAGGGATTTTGGTACTACTTATTTACCGGTGTTTTCGAAGCGGCTACCATTCATTATGCGGTGGCGAAAATTTTCGGACCTCTGCTTTTCGGGAGAGGATTCTGCGGCTATGCCTGTTGGACTGCCATGGTTTTGGATTTTCTGCCCTATAAGACGAGAGCCCTTCCCCGGAAAAATATCGGATGGATTCGTTATCTGACTTTTGCTTTATCTTTCCTCTTTGTTTCCGCCCTGTTTCTGATGAAAGTGGGGAATCTGGAAAGGATTATGTTTTGGGCATTTCTCTTTGGAAATCTTGCTTATTATCTTGTAGGTATAGCGCTGGCCTTTCTTTTCAAGGACAATCGGGCTTTCTGCAAATATATCTGCCCGGTTACCGTATTCCTAAAGCCTATGAGCTATTTTTCACTGGTACGGATTCGTTGTGATAAGACGAAATGCATTTCTTGCGGAAAATGTAAGAAGGTCTGTCCCATGGATGTGGAGATGACAGATAATTCAAGGAAGAGAAAAAACGGTACGGATTGCATCCTATGCATGGAATGTGTCAAGGTCTGCCCGAAGGGAGCGCTGTTAGGATAATGCCTTATCTTATAATTCACTGAAACCATTTATTAAAAATAGAAATGCAACAGTATGATATGCAAAAGTATGTTATTGCATAATACGATATTGCATTTTGTTCCATTGGAATGGATTATTCTAATTTAAAACCGCTCTATAGTTTTGATTTTTACTTACATAGCACTAAATTTATTATAGAAATGAATGCTAATAATTGCAAAATGCATTCATTTTTTGGTATATTTCATATATACATGAATGTAGATAGGAGGTGGAAACAATGGCTACAATTACAGTACGAATTAATGACGAGGATAAAAAAGTATTAGACCGAGTGGTAGAAGAGATGGGCTTGAATTATTCCACATTTTACAGTATTTATACGAAGAAAGTTTTACGAGAAAGACGAATCCCTTTTGAAGTATCTGCCAGTGTGGATCCATTCTATTCAGAAAGCAATATGCGTTCACTGAAAAAATCTATAAAGGAATTGCGTGAGGGGAAAGGCAGGGCGCATGAGCTTATAGAGGTGGATGATGAGATAAGAATACAAGGAGATAAGCAATGACTTCGATCGGTATTACCAAGGCAAGAGCAAAGCTTAATCAGATTGTTTCAGAAGTAAATGAATCTTCTCAGCCAATCACGATTACCAACAATAGAGGTAAAAATGCGGTGTTGATTGGAGAAGAGGATTGGAAAGCCATTCAGGAAACTTTGTACTTGAATAGTATTCCGGGTATGAGCCAAAGTATTTTGGCATCAAAGGAAAAATAAATTTCCAATCGTTCATCCTTTAAATGAATAGGAGAAATCATGAATCAATCTTTAGAAGAAAAACAGACATTAGCGATGGAAGGCTTAGCGGCAGGGAAGAACTGCGGACAGCTGGTGTTGCTTGCCTATCAAGAGGAATTAAATCTGCCCGAGGAGCTTCTGCTTTCTCTCTCAGCGGGGCTTATTGAGGGCTTAGGAACCTTGGAAGGAAGCTGCGGCGCTCTCATTGGAGCTAATTTGGTTTTAGCTATGAAAAATAAGGGAAATCCAATGGTGCAGGTGGAGGCCGCCCATCTTTTTCAGGATTTTGTTGAGCGATGCGGAGCCAGCATTTGCAAAGACTTAAGAGGCATAGGTAAAGAAAAGCCTCTTTGCAACTGCGAAGATTGCATCAAAGAGGCGATTGCTTTACTGTATTAAGTTTTAGGGGAGTTCATTAAAACTGATCCACAATTTCCACGCTATCCGGTAAGAGCTCCAGATTCACAATGGAGTTTCCGGATAGCTTTACTTTTTTCAGATTGGGTAAATTTCGTAATGCGCTGATATCGGTAATATAGTTATCGGAAATGTCCAGCTCTTCCAGAGTGCTGAGTCCCTCTAAGCAATCCAGATTCTCCAGCTTATTTCCACGAAGTCCAAGTTTTTTTATCGCTTTAAAATGGGAGAGAAAGGCTTTGGCGTTGGCCGTAAAATTATCGGAATCATCATCCAGGTTTTTGATTTCAGCCTGGGTGAGAATCAAGGTCTCCGTAGTGTTGTTATCTTCCATCTTACTAAGGGATAGGGGAATCTGAGGCGTTTCAGGTGGGCCAATAAGATTTTTATCAAAAATCAGCTCCTTTACTTTGATACCGGAGAATAGCCCGCGATAGTCTCTCGAAGTATCTAAAGAATCTCCCAGAATACTTAGTTTTTCAAGGCTTGGTAAGTCTTCTAAAACATTTTCCCAGTCGTTAGAAATATAATCCATGGAACCGGAAATTATCAGAGTGCTTAAAGAGTTCATTCCACGAAGGGGTTCGGCGCTGATCTCGTCACCGTCCAGAAAACAGTAGAGACTCTTAATCGAGGGCATATGAGCAAAATGACTGAGATACCTGGAGTTACAAAGGACTTCTTCCAAGGCAGTTAAATTCTGCAAATCCGGCAGGGAAAAGTCGTAAAGGAGAACGCCCAGGTGCAGGCTTTGTAAAGCGCTGAGACCGGCAATGGCCTTTCCGTCCGTTAATTCATAACAGCTGTCAATGGAAAGCGTGTTTAATGAGGGGTGGTTGGCTAAACCGTCTAAAGAGAGTATCGGTACGCTCTCGAGTTCAAGAGACTTTAACTTAGGCATATTTTGGGTAAAGTTTAAATCCTTTACGGACATTACATGGGATAAGCTGAGATTCTCTATCTGGGGCATGCCGGAGAGGACGGAGATATTTTCCAAGGGGGTATCGGAGGGACCCGACAGACTCAGAGTTTTACAATTGCTTAAAGTGGCTAAAGGAGCTAAATCCGCAGAGGTATCAAGGGATAAATTCTCTAAGTTAGGAAAGTGTCTTAAAAAAAGCAGTCCTCCCTCATAGTCAGAATCCACCCTGATGGAAAGGCTTTTCAGGGAAGAAAAGGGTGTGAAAATATCCGTGATATCTTTTGTTTTGTCAGAGGAAATGCTGTAGGGAACAACGTCATCACGGAGGTAAATACCGCTAAGACCGAGTATCTGTTCCGGATTTGCCAAGCTTAGCAAAAGCTCTCGGAAGCTTTCCGAATTGTTTCCTATAGCAGAAAAGTATTTTAACTCTTTTAGATTTTTTAAATCCTGATTGTCGCTACTGTCACTATCGAAGTCCAGGCCTTGCCCCAGTGCCAGATTCTCCAAACCGGTGAAGGGCTGAATCTCCTGCCGGGGAATACTTTTCGTAGCAGGAAAATAAAGAGTCTTTTCATCCACGGGATTTCCCTCTTCATCCAGCTTCTCCGCATAAGAAAAACACCAGTTTTCTTCATCTAAATCTTTTGAGATGGACAGGAATTTTAAGGAATTATAGTCTTCCCTTGTGATTTCGGAGTGATTTTTGGAAAATGCTTTTTCCACAAAGGAAATCACTACCGGATCCTGCACCGTGCTACGATATTGGTCGGTGGGAAGCTCTATACCGCTAGGAGAAAAGACTGTTCTTAGTAAAACAAACAGAAGGATTGACATTACCACTACTACAGTGCCCACTGCACAGCTTTGCAAAAGGTATTTGCCTCGTACGTTGTTTGTGGCAGTTCTTTCCTTATTATAATTCACATTTTTTATGGTGATATTTTGGGTAATATCCGGCTTGTGTGGTTCCAAATAGACCTTGGTATTACAGAATTTACACTGCACAAAGCCTTCCTTCATTCCCTCCGGAATGGATAGCTCACCTTGACAGTTTGGACATTGGATTTTGGTAATTTTCATGGATTTTCCTCTTGCTATTTTTAACTTATATTTTGTAAAATGAATATTATTTTATAAACAAATTAAGTTTACAAAATGTATAAGGGATATGCAAGATAAGATTAGGAGGAAAAACAATGAGAAGTGTTTTGGGAGATCGTACAGCGGTGTTTGATGATGGAGG
>CALHIC010000573.1 GCA_938030845.1 uncultured Oribacterium sp.
TCTTTTCTGTAACTGGGTTGTTTTTTACACGTCTTACTATCGCAGAAACTTATGTTCAACTTATGTATGAAATGTGTAAAATGTATGAAATTGCATTTTTATGTATATTTATTCATTTCCCGATATCTCTTCTAGCTTGTCTGCTAAGCCTTCCTCTTCGAAAGCACTCTTCGGTTTCCCTGGGTTCCACACAATGTTTTCCCTTTTCCGCCAAAATTTCTTTAATCCTAAGATAATCCTCCAGAAGCTCTACTTCTCCTGTAAAAAGCAAATAATCATTTTTATACAGCACGGAATCCAGAATCTTAGATGTACTGTTCTTCTTGTAAAGACTAAAGTGGGGCGAAAAACGTATTTTACTGCCCACACCCTCATGGAGTTGAAAATCCACAAATCCTATTTCCGTATAGGGAATCCTCCAACTTTCCCCCTTATGGTAGAGAAGCACAATCTCCTCTTCATACAGAATTGCTTCCACAATATAAGTAAGAAAGAAAAATTTGTAGATATCCCATACGCAAAAGGCAGAATACATAGTAAGTAGCCCATACAGAAGCCACACACTCTTATCTAAGCCTAATTGCCTATAACTGAGAAAAAATATTCCCAGTAAGAAAAGAAGACCAAAGAAAGAAAAAATCGGATTGGGCGAATAGTACCTAATTTGCCAGTGGCAGGATCCATTTTCATCTAAATAAGTATTAGACTTTATTTTCCACATGAAGCCCCCACTTTCTCTAGCTACTTTTATTGCTCTTCATACACAATGACATAGGCCTTAACCTGGTCGCTGCCCTTAACAATGGAAAGAGGAACTTCCGCAATAGCCTTTCCGGTCTGTCCCTTGTAATACTCGTTTCTATCTTCTGAGGAATAAAAATACATAGCTGCAGAATAAACATGCCCTGCTTCCAAATCGATATCAATACTAAGCTTTTCACTGACCAAATTCTTATTGCCTGTAACACCTGCCTCTGTAGAGCGGAAAATACCTTCCAATCTGTGCTGTCCCGGCTCCAAGGCTACGATAGTCTGCATATATTCTCCCTGCGTATGGGAAAATGCGGAAAGGCTGTTTCCGTCAATAGCAACATGATCGCAGTACAAATGTAAGAGTGCCTTATACGCATTATCCGCATTAAATTGCTGTTCCCCTGCCTTACGCTTTTTTTGAAAGCTCATCATAACAACAAATAAAACTGCCCACACAACTACCACACCGGCTACAATCATAATAGTCTGATTCATCTTGTTTTCCTCCTGAAAGCTGCTACAAATATTGATAAACAGTAACGTTTACTTCTTCTCCATAATCTCACTTACGGGATAGGAAAAAACTCTCTATCCTATACATGCAAAACTATTATAAATTCATCATCTAAGAAGTCAATTAGCTTCCGTAAAAGATTAAGATTTCTCTTGACAGACATTAGTATTCTGCTTACAATTCTTAAGGATTAAAATTAATATTTTCTTTTTTAAGGGAATAAACAAATCACTTTAATTTTTAGGGGGAAGTAAAATGAATCAGCAAACCATGACTATTATCGTTACTCTTGTCTGCTTAGTAATGTGCGTAGGGCAGATTCTTATGATTAAACAAGCTCATGAAAACGGAACAAGCGTACGCATTCGTCCATTGCAAATTATAGCATGTGCCGTTGTAGCGGTAATGGGCATTTATTCATTGATTACCGGACATTACTTCTGGGGCTAAAGATAATTCCAAAGTATCAAGAGCAATATAGCTTTAAGAGCATTATAACTTCAAGAACAATGTAATCTCAAAAGCAATATAGCCTCAAGGACGATATTGCTATAGGAAACATGCAGCTTCTACAATATTTCATAAAAAATCGGACGGTGAAAATTCGCCGTCCGATTTTTTACGCTCCTCCATTGCCTTGACGAGTCTCTTACTCCACCGCCTTTACAATTTCTAAAATCTCCTCTTCCGTCATCGGCTTCTCCTGTGCTTTTACTGCATAGCTGAAGCCCTTTTCTTCCCATAATGCTAAAGAGCATGTTTCGGCTTCACCCTTTAAAGTGACTTTCCTTCCTTCGAAATCCACTTCCCGGATGTCCGGATACTCCGTAAAATCTCCACTGATATCCCCTTCAGCTCTTGCTTTTCGGATGGAGTATCCTACTGCAAAGGGCTCTTCCTTAGAATAAGCCACTTCAATCATATCCTCTCCGATTACGCTGATGGTTTTTTCGGTATAAGGAGCTTTTCCCTCCGGAATACTCATGGTAAAACCGGTAAGCTCTGTAGCCTGCTGCATTGACTCAACTTCTTCTACGCTCCGTCCCTTGGCGGTTATACCGGCAGAGTTCTCTTTCAGCTCTCCATTCTCCGCTGCAAATTCTTCCGCTTTATCCTGTGTGCCACCGGAGTCCTCCCCTTGCGCTCCCTCCAACATTACGGGACTCGGCTTGGCTGCTCTGGGAGCGAAAAACATG